>JAAVHB010000001.1 GCA_014799955.1 Butyrivibrio sp.
ATCTGTAAGTGCCTTTGTCGGCGTGAAATCCTCGCGGATATTCTTTGCCGTATTGCGAAAAAATCCGATAACAGCCGCCTTTGCCTTATTTGCCTTGTTCTTGATGAAAGCCAAAATTCTCATTGTAAAATCCTCCTATAAAATGGTTTTGAAAATAGTAATGTTGAATAGAAATGTTGGAATTAGATGTTATCCCAATCATCGAGATAACTTTCCTTCGATACTTCCGTGTACGGAGGTCTTAAATGCGGCTCTGCCGTCACAACCATATCCAGATCGTCAAGGCTTGCCGCAACCGAACCCTTTTTCGGGTCTTTGGGGAACGCTTTCAACGGATTTGCCGTATGAACCCGTCCACCGATAATTTCTTCAATTGTGACAGATCGGTCAATATCATCTTGTGTGGGAACCTCTTCACTTGAAGAATGTCGGGTAGACTGTTTCGTTTTTTCCTCAGCACCGCCGCTTTCGTTCTCCGTGTCCTCAACAGGCTCGGAATATATGTTTTCACCGCTTTCCGCTTCGGCTTCATCATTGAACTTAACCGTTTCAATATCCTTGATAAGATAAGCGTAATCTGGATCGGAGTCCTCTAACCGCTTGTAATTCGGGTGCTTCTCAATGATAAACTTGTTGCAGAAAAACGGATAGATACCGCGAACGAACAAAATGCACTCGTTGTCTTTCATTATTTTTAATTCGTCCACGGTCATAAGCTCGCGCCCCAAGATACCGTCGTTCTCGGAGGTCGAGCCTTGTCTGCCGCGCGTCCTATTTCGGGAGCGCGTGTCGATTGTTTCCTTTCCCAGCGTTTTGGAAACGTGCTCGAGAGTTGTCGGCTCTTGACCGCCCAAAAACAAAAGGCTGTCGCAATTGCCGAGAACATTTTCCCACGAATCCTTGTACATCTTTTTGAGCTGCGAAAGGTTTTGAATTATTACGTTTGCCGAAATTTCCATTGAACGCATTGTTGCCAACAATTCCTCAAAGCGAGGAATCGTGCCTACATTTGCGAACTCGTCCAATAAGCAGCGAACGTGTATCGGTAATCTGCCGCCGTGCTTAAAATTCGCCCTGTCATAAAGCACATCAAANAGTTGTGTGTACATCATGGCTGCTAAAAAATTAAAAGTATCGTCGGAACTTGGTATGATTATGTACATCACAGTTTTCTCGTCGCCAATCATTTCAAGGTGAATATTGTCGCAGCACGTCAAGTCCATGACTTCGGGAATGTTGAACGCTTGCAGCCTTACGGCAGTCGAGATCAGAATGGATTTTGCCGTATCGCCAGCCGCTTTTTTAAAGTCTTTATAATACTTCAAGCACATATATTGACTTGGTGCTTTTGCGTTCTTGGCAAGGTCAATCAGATTAAGAGATTTGAACTGTTCGTTCTTCTCAGCCTCATTGGTTCGATATTTTTCGGGGTGTTCGAGCNCGTCAAAGATAAGGTCGAGATCGGACTGAAATTCGTCCTTTCCCTCCTTGACCTCCGCTTTTTTCAGCAGCTTCATAACCTCCGAGAAATTCTGCATTGATTTATCCTCGCACTCAACGAGATAAAAGCATAATGCGGCGAGAAGTGCTTTCGTACTGTCAGTCCAAAACTGATCTCCACCGTCACCGCCCTCTTTCGATGTGTTCTTCATCAGAACGTTTACCATTTTAATAACGGCGGTCGTGCTGTAATTGCCGTCCACATCGTAGATATAATTGAACGGATTGTAGTTGTGGGAGTGAGCCATATCAATCAGGTTGAATACCTTAATTTTGTAGCCGTAACTCTCCAACATTTTTCCCGTAGACCGCAGCAGTTCACCTTTCGGATCGGTGCAGACGTAGCTTGTGTTCGCCTGCATTAAATTCGGTTTGACATAAAATCTTGATTTACCCGAACCCGAACCGCCTATAACCATAACGTTAAGATTTTTTTTAGTCTGCCGAGTGTTCAGCGACATCTTCACGTCATTTGTGAGGATAATATTTTTATCCTCGATAAACTCTCCTTTCTTCGGTTTAGGCGGTTTTTTCGGTTTCGGTTTGAATAAGTTTGCAAGTGATATTTTCTGCTTCGGCGGCTTGTCCAAAAGGGAATTTATCTCCTTTTTATTAGCCCACCGAGCCGAGCCGTGTTCTTCTCCTTTCCTATGGAATTTTTTCTTTCCCGTGATTTTTGTCAGCACATACAGCCCGATCCCGAACGCCGTGAAAATGGGAAACTGCATTGCTTTGCCGCCTGTTGACCTCTGTTGGGCGGCATCCGTGCCGCCCTTTTGGGTCAACTGCGCAAACATCATGTTTGCGCCCTCGCCTATTTTTTCAAAGACGAGATCGGTATCCATAAGCGTACTCTCCAGACTGTTACCCAGCTTATCGAAATCCGCTTTCCCGTTTTCATCAAGCGCGAGATCGAAACACGCACCGAGCGCCGCCGAGAAGTAAATNACNAANACNGCGAGAACCGCGTAAATGCTGATAGTCACAAAATCCGGCTTTTTNGGTACTCGGCTCATTTGCGCGACCCCCTATCCAACTTTTTATGTCTGATAGTGTCCGCAGCGTCCTTGACCTTTTCGCGAGCCTTTTTCAGCAGATTATCCGCGACCTTTTGTTTTTGGGCTTTGCTGATGATTTTTTCGGCTTTTCCCGCCGATATTCCGAACGCTTCCATAAGCTGTTTTTTGGCTGTGTCCTTATTGGATAAATCCAAGCGAACCGTTGTAGAGCCGCCGCGAACGGTAAACGAACTCTGCGTATCGCGCTCGATCTGAAATTCCTTGAACTGAACCTGCTTCGGCTGCTCCGCAAATCCGAGCCTTTCGGATTTGTCGAGGATAGCCTTGATCGTTTCGCTGTCGTTGATTTTCAGATACGAACGTATCTTGCTTTCAACCTCCGCGCGGTCAACACTTTTCGCGGAAAGCACCACAAAATTTCCCGACCTATCCGTTACAGTCAGCTTCGGCTCATCATCGCCGTTTTCTTTCAGCTTTACGAACGAATAATTTTCAAGCAAAAGATTGTCGTCATCAAACTTGATATCCGTTTCGTAGAAATCCATTTCTCCAAGCTGCCGCGAGTCGCTCAAATAATACTGCCGTTGCGAATCGGTCAGCTTATTCGTCAAAGAATTTGCGACCTCAACTGCTTTGACTTCCGAATAACCCATACGTTCCTGCAAAACCCTTTCGAGTTTCGCTTTGGTACAGAAATTCATTGTGAGCTGCTTTCCCTGTTCGTTATCCGTCAGCTTGAACTGAAATTTGCCTTTTACATTTTTCTCAACCTCCGTTTCTATTTGAGATAGCTCCGACTGAATGTTTTTGTAATTCTCGACAGCTACCTCCATCTGCTTCTCATAGTCAGCGCCGAAAATGCACTTGACACCGCCCTGTGTTTCCAAGAAGTTGACGGGAATGTCGTGNTCGGNGCAGTACATCTGAAATCCCTCGACCTGCTCCTTTTCNATGGTGATCATTCGCTCGGTCTGTTCGGGCTGTTTCAGCTTCTCGCGAACAATGTCCTGAACGATTGAGTTCACCGCCTCCTTGTCCTTAACATTGAAGAACAAGGAGAGGGTGTTCTCTTTGCCGCTTTCCTGTATCGCCGCCACAGGAATGTCCATTGCTTTCGCTTTCTTGAGAAACGCTTTGTAATCCTCCTTTGCAAAGGAGGGGAGCATTGTGACTTCGCCGCCCTCTTTCAGCTTTTGGTACGTCACCTCGCCGCCAGACAATACCTCGCCTTTCAAGGACTGCTTTTTTCGCACCGCGTCGCGCTCCTTGTCAATTAGTACCTTTAAAAGCTCCATTATAAGCTCGGTATTCTTTGACACGATTTTTGTCGCGACCTCAACTCCCGCGCTTGCTACATCATCGCCGTGCATTTTTTTACCTCCTTTCCGATTTTTTTGAGGGGCGTAGATTTATGCCCTTCACTTATAGGAAAAAAAACGGCGATTTTTCAACGGTTTTTTGAAAAGTTTTTTAAGTTTGTTTAAATCAGCCAATCAATCCAAGTGTTTATCGGGACTTTTTGTAGAATTTTACCATACTTTTTCAGCTTCTTAATGGCGCGAATACAGCTTGCAGAAATTGCAGCAGCCGTAAGCCCTTCCTCACGTCCAATGACTGTGTAGGACTTATTCTCACGAAATCTCATGTACAAACGCCGTCTTTGTGATACAGAGAGCCTAGCTAATACCTTAAGAACTTTCTGCTTCAGCAGCTCGTCTACCTCGGAAAAGAATTTTTCTTCCTCCGATTCGACTACTGCTCCCATTTTAGCAGCAGCCGTTTCATCTTCGGGTAAAGCAACGACGTGATTGGATTTTGTTCGCCTATTCGTGTTGAACTTCATCTCGCTCTCGATCAGATATTTGAGCATTTCATCATCAACGATGACATACTCCTGCGACGAGCAATTGTGATCGTAAATGCTCGACAGCTTAACACGGTTGACATTCTCTCCAACCTTTTCAAATTCGACTTTCTTATCTTCATAACGCATTTCGGTTACCTCCAAAAAATGATTTATTGTTGTGTTCATTCATTTTTTAGAGGTCACGGATAGCGCGCCCAATACCATAGCATAATGTGTACTTCCTTTCTCAAGATCGGAAAAGCACACAAAAAAAGGCTCTGCGTGAAAGCAGAGCCAAAAAGCGGGCATAAAAAAAGCCCCGTACCCCGAACATATCAGTCCGAGATACGGAGCATACGCCCTTATTCAATTTTTATGTGTACTTCTCACTATACACATTATACCATACTTGAAATTTCAAGTCAGTAGCAAAACAGTCGCTATTTAGTTGAAATTTTGTCGCATTTTTGTCGGATTTTAGTCGCATTATTGTCGCAATTTTGTCGCACTCGACTGCATTTCCTTAACGTAATCCGGCATTATAAGCCCAAAGAGAACGTATCCCATCAGCATTTTAGCTTCTTTGCGCTTACGGTAAAAATTACTGCGCTCCAGATTAAGCTGCTCCAGAATCTCACTTTCGGAATAATGGAAATAATCCAAGTATTTTAAATCAATGATCGAATAATAAACGCTCCCGTTATCGGGATAGTCCTTTAACTTAACCGCCGCGCGCTCGATCAGTTCCACCAAGACCCGCGTCTGCATAGTGCTTACCGCTCTGCTTTCAAACACTTCGAGTTCCTGATCCGGCGCAAAGTTAAGCAGGTAACACAGATATTCAGAATTGCTCATACAACTTGCATACGTTATCTCATTCAGTTCGTCGAAGCTCTCCTTTGTACTCCAACTGACTTTTCTGTATATCTTCAACAGCATATCCGTTTTCTTGCAAGTGTTTTCAATATCCAGACCCATAGAAACATAATCTTCTTTCAAAGTTCTCATAACCAGCGATTCTTTTGCCATATTTCATATCCTCCTGTTACTCACTCGATTAGTCGATTGACTAAACATACACTATACTACTGCCAATATTTTGTACTTCCTACCTATTTAAATAAGGTTATGATTTTCAAGCCTTATCTGCATAGCTTGCCTTGAATTGCCGAAACGCTCTCCCCTTGTTGTGATGTACTCATCTCGGCTTAAGTGTTTGGGTTGGCGTGAACAGCAACGCTCACTCATCGAATAGAAACTGCCCCCCTCATTGAATAG
>JAAVHB010000002.1 GCA_014799955.1 Butyrivibrio sp.
CTGACCCGTTATGACTTTATTAAAGGATATATCGGACAAATATTTCAGCACATTTTTTACACATTCCTGTGCATTCGGATTTACGGGCGTATATATTCTGTTGCTCATGCTCTCACTCCTCAATTAATTATCTCTGCTATTTTTTCTATAGGAACCTTCGGCACTCTGTCAACGGTAAGCAGTCCGTTGGTCTCCTGCTCAACATCTGTCAGCTGTGTGTAGCAATAGCCGCTTATATCCATATCCTCAACAGCCTTTATCAGCGAGCCGAAGCGTTCCAGAAATTCCCCGTCCGTGTGTACCGAAGCGCCGTAGCCCCAGCCCTCGTCATTGGCGTAATGAGTTCCTCCGAATTCGGTGAAAATTATAGGCTGTCCCTCGTATTTAAATCCTTCGGCAAAGGGCAGAAGCTGAGAGTTTCCGCAGTAGCCGTCCGTAAGCTTTTCCTTTGTGCCGTAAAGATGCGTAAGCCAATTGCTGTTCTGCTCGTAGTGGTGGAGTGTGAGGATATCGCTCTTTGCGTGATACCAGCCGTCGTTTGAAATAACGGGACGCATGGTGTCAATGCTTTTGGTCATATAGTAAAGCCCTTCGGCAAAATTCTGCTGGCGGAGATTTGAAGCAATGCCCCTGACTCCCCAGCTTTCATTAAAGAGCACCCATGTCACCAACGACGGATGATTGTAGTTCTGCGTAACTATGTCAAGCCACTCTGCGGAAATATCCTTTACAGCCTCGTCGCTGAACCAATGATTTGAGGGAAGCTCGCACCATACCGCAAAGCCCATAATATCGGCATAATAGTAAAAACGCTCGTCCTCGTTTTTCTGATGCTTGCGAACGCCGTTGAATCCCATTTCCTTGGCAATTCTGATATCGTCAATTATAGCCTGCTCGCTCGGAGGAGTCATTCCCGATTTTTTCCAATACCCCTGATCGAGCACAAGCTTTGAATAGAACGGTCCGCCGTTGAGCAGTATTTTCCCGTTCCTTACGGTAAATTCCCTCAGCCCGAAATAACTGCCTACCCTATCGACTTCCCTGCCGCTCTTGTTTACGGTCACTTCAACGTCATACAGCGCGGGATTCCAGAAACACCACTGTTCCGCCTGATAAGTAATGCTCCTGCTGTCAAGACGAACCTTTACGGTGTTGTCAGTATCTCCCGCAGTTACGGATACCGTCTGCACGGGTCTTCCGTCAAAGCTTACAGCTATTTTTACCTCAACATCATAGGCAGGCTTATTAACAGCCAAGTCAAATGTAACGGAGCTGTCGCTTATATCGGGGGTTATTTTAAGCTTTGTAAGTCTTACATCATCTGTATATTCAAGCCATACTGTTTTCCATATCCCGGTAGTCTGTACATACCAACAGCCGAAGCTCTGAGCCTCCCAGCGCTGCTTGCCCCTGACCTGAACAGGCAGGTCGTCGTCGGTGCACTTTACGGTAAGTACGCCCGCATTATTGACAAGGAAATCGGTCACATCAAAGGAAAAACGCGTGTATGCACCCTTATGAGTTCCCGCAAGTATTCCGTTTATATAAACCTCAGTAATATAATCTGCGCCGTCAAAATTTAATATAGTGCGCTTTCCCGCTTTCCCTGAAATTTTGCGGGAATACCACACCGTGTTGTGCTGTGCGGTATCGTGGATTCCGCTAAGTTCGGTCTCATATGTGAATGGAACATTGATCTTTCGATCAAGTCTGCCTGCAAGCGCATCCGCAGCGTCTGTTTCATCTCCAAAAGCAAAAGCCCACTCTCCGTTCAAGTTCAGCCAATCCTTTCTGACAAACTGCGGTCTTGGATATTCCGGAATATAGCATTTAACGTGTTTCATAATAGGCACCTTTTATTTAACTTAATTATTTGATACTATGATACTGCAAACCGGACGGCCTTACAATGCATTATTTAATCATAAAAGTGAGGAATACAAGCCTCTCTATAAAGAAATACATATTTTACGGTTGACTTAGCACAAAGCCATGAAAATAGGGGAAACTTATGAAAAAATCTTACAAACCGGGATTTGTCCATTCCCGATTACTGATATTCTTTTCTCAAAATCTCATGAGGAGCTTCAATTTCATTTGCAACCGTATGCTCTGTCAATTCAGACAAAAGCTTTATTTTCGCATTGATAATAGGCCGCATACAGTTTGGAACATGCTCCTGATGTGCTCTGTGAATAGCCACACATTCTTTGCAATTACCNTGGTAACGACAGGCTTTTTTACANGNGCAATGGTCTTTATCTTTGAATTCCTCNCTGAAAGCAGAAGCAAATTCTTCCTGTAACCTTAATCCCTCCTGTCGGTTTCCCTTACGGAATTGTTCCATTGCCTCCAATTCTTTTTGATTGCCCTCAATAATCATATGTGTGTACTCCATAGGTTTATATTTGCCGATTTTCAATATATCGCTTCAGATAGGCTCCTGTTTTACTGCTTTCGCATCCGCAGATTTCCTCCGGCGTACCTGCCGCGACAATTTCCCCGCCGTGAATACCGCCGTCCGGCCCCATATCAACCACATAATCCGCATTTTTTATAACATCCATGTCATGCTCGATTACGATAACCGTCGCTTCATTTTCAATCAAGCGTTCAAACACATGAAGCAGTGTCTCTACATCCAACGGATGCAAGCCGATTGTAGGTTCGTCAAATACAAATACCGTATCCGACTGGCCCTTTCCCATCTCGCTTGCGAGCTTCAGTCGCTGTGCTTCTCCGCCCGAGAGGCTTGGCGTTTCTTCTCCCAGTGTCAGATAACCGAGACCAAGCTCCTGCAGCACGCTTAGTCTCCGCGCTACAAGCGGAATATCCGAACACGCAGTGAGTGCCTCGTCCACGCTCATATCCATCAGCTCCGGAAGCGTATTTGCCCGTCCGCCTTGCTTTGGTATGCGTCTGATGAGTCCGGCGTCTTTTGCATAACGCGAACCTCCGCAATCCGGACATGGAATCTCTACATCCGGTAAAAACTGAACGTCCAGATTGATGGTTCCTGTACCGTCACAGGTAGGGCACCGCAATTTTCCTGTATTATAGGAAAAATCGCCTGCCTTGTAACCTTTTTCTTTTGCATCCGGTGTTCTTGCGTACACCTTGCGCAGCTCATCATGCACATCAGCGTAGGTTGCCACGGTGGAGCGCACGTTGATCCCTATCGGTGTGGCGTCAATCAGCTTGATCTGCGTAATTCCGTCCGCAGAGACAGCTTTCACATGCTTTGGAAGTTTGTTCCCACGAATGGATGCTTCTAACGCGGGTATCAGGCTTTCCAGAATCATCGTCGTCTTTCCCGAACCGGATACGCCGGTGACCGCAATCAGCCGTCCTTTTGGCAGATCCACTTCTAACGGTTTGACCGTATGAATTTCTGATGTGGACAGATGAATGGTTCCGAGAGAGAACATCCGATCCGGCGGAATGTGTTTGCCGATATTGATTGTCGTTTTTCCTGTAAGGAAACCTCCGATCCGTGAATTCGGGTCACTTCCCACTTCTTCCGGATTCCCCTGCGCAATGATTGTCCCGCCGCCTGCACCGGCCTTCGGACCGAGTTCAATGAGCCAGTCCGCTTTGGAAAGCACATGCGTGTCATGGTCTACCAAAACCACGGTATTGCCGTCCGCGATCAGATCCTGCATCACGCCGGTCAAGCCCTCCATATTCGAAGGATGCAAACCGATGGACGGCTCATCAAGAACATAGAGAACTCCTGTCGTGCGGTTGCGCACAGCACGGGCCAACTGCATCCTTTGCCGTTCTCCGGTGGAAAGCGTAGATGCGGCACGATCCAGCGTAAGATAAGAAAGTCCCAGATCCGTCAGGCGCTTTGCGGCGCTTTGGAACGATTCGCATATACTCTCTGCCATCGGACGCATTTCTTCGGGAAGCGAAGCCGGAACGCCGTCCACCCAAGCCGTCAGATCGGAAAGGGTCATTTCACAGGCTTGCGCTAGTGAAATACCCCGAAGTCTGGGCGCGCGGGCCTCATGGCTTAATCTCGTTCCGCCGCAGTCCGGGCAAACATCCTGGCGCAAAAACTTTTCCACCCGCTTCATGCCCTTCTCGTCCTTGACCTTTGACAAAGCGTTTTCCACGGTATATGTAGCGTTAAAGTATGTGAAATCCATATCTCCGGCAGCACCGCTGGTCTTATTCTGATAGATGATGTTTTTTTTGACCGCAGGACCGTGAAAAACTATATCACGCTCCTTTTCGGTCAGTTCTCTAAACGGCACGTCGGTACGGACTCCCATTTCACGCGCGATATCCTTCATGAGCGACCACATCAATGTCTGCCACGGTGCGACTGCGCCTTCGTCGATAGATAAGGATTCATCCGGTACCAGCGTTGCTTCGTCCACGGTGCGGACAACGCCCGTGCCGTCACATTTTTTACACGCGCCCTGACTGTTGAACGCAAGTTCCTCAGCGCCCGGTGCAAAAAAAGACTCGCCGCAAACGGGACAGACAAGCGGAAGTCCGGCAGCCACATTCAAAGAGGGTTCCGCATAGTGTCCATTCGGGCAGCGATGAGCTGAAAGCCTCGAAAACATTAGACGCAGGCTGTTCAGCAATTCCGTTCCCGTTCCGAACGTGCTGCGAATACCGGGAACGCCGGGACGCTGGCGAAGAGCCAGTGCAGCCGGAACATACAGCACATCATCCACCTGCGCCTTTTCCGCCTGTGTCATTCTTCTGCGTGTGTAGGTTGACAAGGATTCCAAATAACGCCTGGAACCCTCCGCATACAGAATACCGAGTGCCAAAGAGGATTTGCCCGAGCCTGAAACGCCGGCAATCCCTACAATCCTGTTAAGCGGTATGTCAACATCAATGTTTTTCAGATTATGTACCCGTCCTCCGCGTACTATTATTTTGTCCGGTGTCTTTTGATTTTCTATTTTCACTTCAATCTACTCCTGCATCATATTTTCGTTATCGGCTTCATACTTAAAGCCCCAATTCATCATTTCATAAAATACCGGCATGAGATCGCGGTTCTTCTCCGTAAAGGAATATTCCACATGGGGCGGAATCTCATTAAACTGCTCTCGCTTGATAAGCCCATACCCTTCCAGCTCACGCAAGGTTGACATTAGCATTGTGCTTGGCAATATAATCATCAATCATGCCCGGCAGCTCGTAATTCACCTTTATTTTCCCTATGAGAAATTCCAAGCAAAACTTCTTCCTGTAGTTTTATTATACACGGTATAAAATCACAATCAAGTACGCATAAATTTTGAACATATTACAAAAAACTTACCGGATGTCACCTTGATAAATGACAGCGCCTATTACGGTTCGCCAAAAATGTATAATTGTTAAACCGAGCAGAAGCACTCAATTCATATACTTTCTGAACCTTAACGGCATATTCTGCCTCTGAAGCTCCGGGTTGTATCTCGCCTCAATCCCTATGGTGCTCTCGAAAGTCTTCCACAAACCGTTAATCACCTTTTCCTCGTCCTCATACTCAATATTCCTGAGCAGTTCCGCATCGACATCGCACAGATAAAAAGGCTCGTACGCTCTGTGAACGGCGGCCTTCCCCCTCGCCATATCGACTATCGCGTAATTTTCCTGCATAAGCCTGTCTCCGAAAAAATCCGCCAGCGGTACAATGAGGTCGTTTCTGGGCTCAAATCTCGCAAGAAGATAATCCCCCTGCTGCACGAACCTTAAGAAACCGCGGTAATGTTCCATTTCCCTGACCGCGTTGCGCTTCATCTCAAACACCTTCATCACATTGGAATCCTGCAAATCATCGACAACCGCCGCTCCCATGCGCATTCCCTTTCTGACAAACTGCAAAATCGCGTTGCCCCTTTCCTCATCGCAGGAGAGGCAGGCATAGTACACCAGCTCATAAGCTTCGGGAGATATTTTATTGATGATTGCGGACGCCACTCTCGCCGCCTTACCGTAATCTGTTGCGACATCGCGGTACTCCGCGAACATAACCATATTTCCGTGTCTGTTCACGGAAATCTCGCTTGTCTTAATATCTATAGACCACGCTTCAAAAACGGCGGTCAGAATTCCGTCAACACTTCCGTCACAGCAGCAAATAACCATACGATACGCCTCCTGACTTTCCTTTTATTCCGCATCAGATCTTAAGAATATCACTGATTCAAAGCTGCCCGGTCAGCACGCCGTATGAATTGTCTCTTACGGCGGCTCTCGGCAGCAAATCCTCCTGCGAATCGTCAAAGAAGGAAAGCTGTTTATATGTCACTTCCCCGCCAAGCCTGCGCCTGACACTGTGTTCATCGTCAAGCAGATTGCGCACGATATAGTCCTCCTCAATTCTTGTCTTATACATCATTCTGCCTGAGCAGGTAATAAAATACAGCGCCCTCTTTAAGACCACGCCCATTTTCTTAATATCACCGAAATCCAGAAGTGCGCTTCTCCTCGCCTTGACGATTCTTTTGGCGGAGTTCACGCCTATTCCCGGCACCTTCAAGAGCGTATAATAATCCGCGCGGTTAATCTCCACGGGAAAAATATCAAGATGCCTTAACGCCCAGTCACATTTGGGGTCAAGAAACACGTTGAAATCCGGTTTCTCCGGCGATAAAAGGTCGTCCGCTCTGAAGCCGTAAAATCTTAACAGCCAGTCCGCCTGATACAGCCTGTGTTCACGAAGCAGCGGCGTTCCTCCGTCAACAGCCGGAAGCGTACTGTCGCGGTTGACATTGACAAATGCGGAATAAAACACCCGCTTAAGCTCGTATTTCTTATACAAGGCCTCCGCTACGGACACAATCTGATAGTCGTTCTCGGGCGTCGCGCCTATTATCATCTGCGTGCTCTGTCCCGCCGGAACATATCTTCCCTCCCGTCTGTTAAAGCCTGCAACCGCCGTACTCCCTGCCGCCGCGGCAGGTTCTATCGCACCCGTCTGCGCAATCGCCTGCCTCTTTGCAAAATATCCGGGCTTTCCGTCGCTTAACGCCAGCCTGTTATTGCTGATTCCGTTCTGTATCTGCTTCATTGGCGTGAGAATGGTTTTGCGGGATTTGTTGGGAGCCATCGCTTTAAGCCCTTCGCTCGTGGGAAGCTCAAGATTGACGCTCATTCTGTCCGCATACCAGCCCGTCATTTCTATAAGCTCCGGCGCGGCTCCGGGAATCCCCTTGACATGGATATATCCGCCGAAATGATATTCCTCGCGCAGCTTTTTTACCGTTTCATAAAGAAGCCTCATTGTATACGTAGGATTCTTAAGAATTCCCGAGCTTAAGAAAAGCCCCTCGATATAATTGCGCCTGTAAAATTCCATGGTCAGCGTACAGACCTCTTCAGGTGTAAAGGAGGTTCTGATCACATCGTTGGAGGCACGGTTGACGCAATATCTGCAGTCAAATACGCACTCGTTTGTAAAAAGGATTTTGAGAAGCGATATGCATCTGCCGTCCGCCGCAAAGGCATGGCAGATGCCGCTCTTGACGGCGCTGCCTATCCCCCTGCCGTTATTGCCGCGCGCCGTACCGCTGGAGGTACATGCAACGTCGTATTTGGCAGCCGCCGTCAGTATTGCCAGCTTATCCGTAATGCTAAGATTCTCACATATATGCATACAACTCCTCCAAACATTTGTTCTGTTTTCATTATAGCACATATGTTCGATTTGTAAAGATATTTTTAGAATTTTTATAAATTGCTATTCGGCTCTTCTCTCAGCCATATACATTCCCCATTCTTTGTACAAATCAGGAAGCGCGTACACATCCCTTCCGTTTAGCGCGTATGAGCGGCAGCAACCGGGATTATCCCGCGAAAAGGTGTCCCATGCCGTAACAAGCTCCTTCGTTTCGGTTATTCCGTGTGCGTCAAAAAAATCTTTATACCTGCCGATGTTACTGCTGAATATTATCACCACGTTATAATCGCAGACCATGATTTCATCGCCCGTTTCGTGTCCGCCGAAGCCGAACCGGGAAAGCCCGTCGTGAATCAGCAGTTCCCCCTCACGTTCCAGAAGCGCCAAAGCCTCCTCAACGCTTAAGCCGTCAATATAATAAACGTCCTTATGCAGCTCGTTTATTCCGCCGTCCGCACCCCGTTCTTCGTCGTTCGCATTCGTCGGCAGCTCCAGAATAAAAAAAACCGGTTCGCTGTACATGGACAGAAAATGCTCAAGAACGGCTTTAAGCTTATCGGCTCCGACATTCGCGGTTATTCTGTTTTCCTCCGTCTGATATTCTTCTCTGATCTTTTCGGGAAACGGCACGGCACAGCCCTTTTTCATGTTCAGCATATTTTAATTCCTTTTTTTAAGATTCGGACAAATTTCACATATGAAATCCACGATACTCCATGCATGATTATTTACGATTCACAGCACGCATATATTTTTCCCATACCTGCGGTAATTTTTCTTTTATAAAGAGGGAATATGAGCACTCGGGCGTTTCTATCATATTTTTTTCCTTTAAATATTCGACAATGCAAGAATACCACCATTCTAATTGTTGTTCGGATTTATCTTCAAAATGACCGATTTTCATTTTCCCCCGCTTCACATATTCCATAAATAAATCATATGCGTTTTCTACATAGACACATTTCGTTACTCCAATAGGCTCTGCAGCTAATCTCGCACATGGAATATTTTTAAACGGAATCACTTGTTCTTCTTCAGCCAGGACTTCGTAAATATATCCACTGACACCTTCTGATACTTCTTTCAATGCATTAGGATACAGTTCGTGATAGATAGGTATATCGCTGCCGCCTTCAAAACCGTAAGGAAACCAATAATAAGGTCTTTCTACAGCGTTGCATAAATAGAACGCAGCAACAACGTCAATTGTCGTCATATATACATATGGTCGGTCATGATCTGCTTGATTTGGTTTTAATATTTTTATATTTGCAATGTTGCTTCCATGATATAACGTCATAATAACCTCCTCAAAACACCGATTCGCTGAAACGTTCGACGCTTTTATTCTACCACAGACACACTCACAGTTCCATTAAATCTTTTCTAATCTACATTTGACTTATTCTACGCAATGCTCGTATGTTCCTTGTAATATTCCGACTGCGCCTGCCACATATCGAAATATACGCCCTCTTTTTCAATAAGCTCATCATGACGTCCGCGCTCTATAAGCCTGCCCTTGTCAAGCACGAGTATGTCGTCGCAGAAGCGGCAGGACGAAAGCCTGTGCGAAATATAAATCGCTGTTCTTGTTCCGACCATTTCATTGAATTTATTGTAAATCTCGCTCTCCGCTATCGGGTCGAGAGCCGCAGTGGGTTCGTCGAGTATCACAAACGGCCCCTCCTTGTAAATCGCGCGCGCAAGCTCAAGCTTCTGCGCCTCGCCGCCCGATATTTCCACGCCTTTTTCGTCAAAATCCTTGTAAAGACAGGTTTCTATTCCGTCGGGCATCTCCTTTAATCTGTCGCCGAAGCCGCTTCTTAAAACGCAGTCCGATACGCGCTCTTTGTCGTAATCCATACTCGCCGCCACATTCTGCGCAATCGGGAAGGAAAAAAGCTTTGAATCCTGAAACACAACTGAGAACAGCTGCATATACTCCTCGACGGAATATTTGCGTATGTCTACTCCGTTCAGCGTAATCATTCCCTCGGTGGGGTCATACAGACGGCAAAGCAGCTTAATGAGCGTGGACTTTCCGGAACCGTTTTTGCCGACCAACGCCATTTTTTCGCCTATGCTCCATTTTAAATTAATATTTTTAAGAACATACTCGTCGGAGGAAGGATACCTGAAGCTGACATTGTGAAACTCAAATTCATATTCAAAGTCGTCTCGCTTCTCCGTGGGTATGCTTCCGGAATAATTCTCATTGGGAATGTCGAGGAAATCATAAATAAGCTTCAGCGGAAACATACAGTTGCCAAGCTTTGTAAAGCTCTCAATTGCCATGTTAAAGCCCTGCTGTATACGGTAAAAGCTCTGCACGTCCCGCACGAGGCTTCCCGCCGAAATAGCTCCCATCATTGCCTTTCCGACAACAAAGCCGTATATAAGTACGGAACGCACAACGTCACACGCCTCGTCTGTTATCTGCTGCCTCATTATGACATTATCCTTACGCAGCTTGCTTTTGTTATAGTTTTCAAAAAGCTCGTCGGTCCTTTTCAAAATAAATTTTTTATGCCCGTATATGTGGATATCCTTGGCTGCCTGATATTCTCCGCAATAGTTGTCAATAAAATAATTGCGCACCCTGTTCGGCATTACGGTATCGTCGCTCAGCTCGATATTTTCTTCCCTGACAATGCTTTTGCTCCGAAGGATATTCTGGAATACAAGAATAACCACGACCACGGCAAGTATCAGATAATTTACAAACGCCATTCCGCCCGCCTTCACTCCGACGCTGTAAAGCTCCCATGTCAGAACAAGCGCGGCTGCGACAAAGGTAATTCCTGTGAAAATCTCTCCTATTCTGTTCACAATCTCGCAATATACGCCGAAGCCGCCGTACCTGTCATAGTTTATGGCAAAGGTCTTTATCCTGTCGTAACGTCGGTGTACTTCGGGATTCTCTATTTTAACGTAATCCAGTTCAAGGATTTTTTCACTGAGCATAATATCAAGCCCCGCCGTAAGCATCCATATAGCAGGAATAATAAACCTCATCCGAATACAGTAATCGGGAATCCTGAGAACAAACGCCGCCGCTGTTCCGATAAGAATCACCGACAGTATGTACTTAAGGCTTTTCCCCGAGGTAAAGCCGTCAATAACCATACCCGACATCACTATGGGAGCGAAATCCGACAAAGCAGCCGTTATATTTGAAATTATATTCAGCACCATAAGTCCCGGAGCCAGACGGTTTATGTCCTTTAACGCGCGGGCAAGCAGTTTTCTTTTCTGCACGAATGTAAGCTTTTCCACCTGATTGTTTTCATTCATAGCACACCTCTCCTTCCCCAAACGCTTTCGCCTTTGCCTCCTCCTGTCTGTAATAACGGCTCTGCACCTCAAAAATACGGGCATATTCTCCGTTCGCCTCAAGCAGCTCGTTATGCGTTCCGCATTCCTCAATCCTGCCGTCCTTCAGGTAAAATATCCTGTCACAGAACTGCGTTGACGCAAGTCTGTGAGATATGAAAACCGATATCTTTCCTTCCGCAAAACGCGCATACTCCTGATACATATTCTGCTCCGCAATCGGGTCAAGCGCGGCGGTCGGCTCGTCGAGAAGCAGCACTCCTGAGCCGTAGGTTTTCTGCTTATACAAGGCTCTCGCCAAAGCGAGCTTCTGCATCTCGCCGCCCGAAAAGTCCGTCGCGTTGTCATAAACCGATTTTACAAGATATGTGTCAAGCCCTTCCGGCAGTTCGTCTATTTTTCCGGCAAGTCCCGAATGCTCGATGGCATAGCCAAGGCTTTTTAAATCCGCCCTGCCGCTCATAACGATATTTTCCGTTATCGTTGACGGCATGACATGTATGTCCTGAAAAACAGTGGCATAAAGCTTAAACAGTTCGTCCCTGTTATACTCGTCGATTGAATGTCCTCCGATATATATTTCCCCTCCGGTGCGCCTGTATATTCCGCACATAAGCTTTACTAGCGTCGTTTTGCCCGCGCCGTTATTTCCGACAATCGCTATTTTTTCGCCTGAGCGTACCGTAAAGCTCAGCTCATGTACGGTGTCGTTTTCGGCTCCGCCGTAGCGGTAGCTTACCTTATCAAAGCAAATGTCGAAGTTTCCCTTCGGAAGCGGTATTCCGGCGCCCCTGTTTGATTTGTCTTCCACCTCAAGAAATTCCCTGTACCTTGATACTCCCGCCGTAATCCATCCGAAGGACGAGATATTGCCCATTATCTGATAAAAAGCAGACGCAATCTGTCCGACGGAGCTGAAATAAAGTATGAAATCTCCCGCGCTCATGCTGCCCCTTGCCATGCTCCACACTATAAAGCCGTACGCCGCAATGTCTCTGACTGACACGGCAAGAAGCTGAAAGAAACCGTTAAGTCCCTCCACCCTTGCCTGTTTTTTGTACCAGAACAGTCTTTTTTCCAAAAATTCCTTGGCAAGCGATACAATCCAGTCCTTCATACGGTAAAGCCTTATATCCTTTGCATTTGAAAAGTCCGCCGATTTGCGTTTGATGTATTCAAGCTTCCTTTCGGTACCAAGCCACATTTTTATATGATAGCTGAACCACATTATTTTATATTTTACAATAAAATAATAGGCAACCGTCGGAACGAGTATTATAACTATGAGCCACGGCGACAGCATACATATCACGGTCAGCCAGCCGGCAAGTGAAACCGCAAGCCCCACCGTTTCCTGTATCCTGTAATAAAATTCCAGCAGATTGTTTATGGACTGTTTTGCTCCCTCCAGAAGAATTTTGACATGCGGTTTTTCAAGATTCTCGTAGTCCGTATCCATCTGCTTCTCATAAAGCTGTCTTGCGAAAACATATCTGCATCTTCTGAATTTGGTCTCACTCACTCTCACGTCCAGCACTCCGTACACAAGCTTCATAACGAAGACCGCGCTGATGATTGCAAGCATTCCGACAATAAGGTTTTTCCTTCCTCCATCCGCAAGCGCAAAATCCACGACATATTTGTTGAAAACCGTCCAAAGAAGCTCAACACCGTAATAAGAGCCCGACCCTATTACCATCATCGGTATAATCCATCTGTCATTCTTCCAGCTGAAGCGCGCCATATACTTAATACAGTCCCATGTTGAATATTTGTATATATAGCCTTCGCTGTCTTCGCTGAAATAATAGCCCTCCGCCTTCTTTTTCTTCATAAATGCCTATCCCCTTTCCCTAGCGGTGCACGCTCCGCTCTGTGCAAAGCAGTGCACGCTCAAAGCCGCTTCGCGTCTTTTCGCACTGCTAATTGCTTTAAACACAGTATACCCTAAAAAACCGTTCATACAGTTTTTTTGCATGAACGGTTAATATTTCGCACCAACGGATTATGCTGTTTTCTCTATTGGAAACATAAGCTCGGTGGCAAAAATGCCTTCCTCGCTCTGGCGGTTTACGCTGCCGCCGTATTTTGAGGCAATGCGGTCAATCCTGAATATCCCGTAGCCGTGACCTTCGTTCCTCTTTGTGGAAAGATAAGCGCCGCCATTTCTTTTGATTTCGCCGGCGGCATTCTGAACCGACATATAAAACTGCCCCTTTATGACTCCGATGTACACTCTTATAAAGCGTTCTTCGACAGGCAGCCTTTCGCAGCTTTCCACCGCGTTGTCAAGAAGATTTCCGATCAGCGCGCAAAGCTCTATGTCGCTTATGCGGATTCCCTTAGGTATGCTTGCCTTTACATTTACGCGCGCCTTTATATTCTCCGCCGCGCAAATCTTTGTGTTAAGCACGGCGTCAACCATCACGTTGCCCGTTTTGATAATCGTATCCACCGTAACCAAGTCCTTGGCAAGCTCATCCATATATGAATCAAGTTCACCGTAATTTGACTGCGCCAGAAGTATTTTCATATTCTGAATATGATTGCGGTAATCATGCCTCCAGCCCCTCACCTGCCTATACATATTTTCGGTTTCAAAAATCTGCTTTTCTATCAGGCTGCTCTGAAACTGCTCTATGCGTCTGTCAATCATATGAAAAAGCAGTTTTCTTATTCCGAAAAAGGCCGCGGCGGCAAGCACCGCTGCCCCTGCCGCTATCGCTGCTATATAAGGCGGCTCCATTATTCAACTCCTCCTTTTTTTGACGTGTAATACGCCGCGAATGCCCTGCACACCTCGCCGTAAAGCCTTCTTGATATTAGAACCACGCTCCCGTCATCCAGCGTAAGCTCCGTGCGGTTTACGGTGCGGACATATCTGAGATTAACGATATACGAACGGTGACAACTCACAAAATCCGACGCCGGAAGCTCTGCGCGAAGCTCGCCTATCCCGGCGCGGCAATCCGTTTTCTTCCCGTCACTCATATAAAGTCTGCTGCTTCTCCCGAACGCCTCCGCATACATTATGTCTGATACGCGGATATGCATACTGCCGTTTTCCGTCTCTGCAACAAGCTCTTCGTCCGTGCTGCCCCTCCTGTCGGCGTACCTGTCAAGCACCCTTCCGAATTTCTCACAGTCCAGCGGCTTAAGCAGATAATGCAGTGCCTCCACGTCATAGCCCTCGCTCATGTAGTCCGCAAAGCCCGTGATAAACACAATGGGGAGATTATCGCCCTTCGCGCGGAGCTTTTTTGCAAGCTCCATCCCGTTTATGCCCTCCATCTCTATATCAAGCAAAAGCAGGTCGCACTGCCTGTCCTCATAGTCGAAAAGAAACGCCTCCGCGTTTTTATATCCCCGTACATCCACAGCCATACGGCGGCTGTCCGCCCATTCGTTCACAAGCCCTGTCAGATATTCGGTTTGCTTTGCGTCGTCATCCACGACGGCTACCGTAAGCGCCATAATCCTGTCATCCATTCCGTACTCTTTCGGGATATTATAACCCCTGCAGAAAATAAAAACAATACGTTTCATAAGGTAAACTGCGGCACTGCGGCGAATCACAGCTTAACCGCATTGACTTTTCAAGAAAAATACAGTATAATAATTAAGCCAAAAACGATTAAATAATAAAAAATGAGGTGAGGACATGGACGGCAGTAGCGGCAGTCAAAGTAAGGACAAGGTAATCATATGTTGTCAGAATTGCTGCGGCTGCACACCACCACAGTTTTGACCGTCTTTTGCCCACATAATATATGAACGCCATTGTCCGTTTCCGAAACCGCGCTGTATATGTTTTGCAGTGCAAACCGGTAAGTGACAGTGGTATTTTTATGCCTATTTTTACTTACATAGCGGCAATCTATGCCCGTCTTTATCAAAACGACCGTTTTAAGCAAAAGCTTGATGAGTAAAAGGAGGTAAAGGACAATGAATGCAAAAAACAGTATTTCGGATGAAAACAGCGCAATAACGCTGCTCCCTGATTACAAGACAGAGATTATTCAGATTCTCCGAAGTAATTTTACTCCCAAACTTATGCGGGAGCGCATTCTTGATTATCATGAAAATGACATTGCGGCGGCAATGGAACTGATGAATAAGGATGAAAGAAAAAGATTTTACAGTATTTTAGATACAGTAACCTTAGCCGATATTCTTGAATATTCCGAACAGAGGAATGAATATGTCGGCGAACTCAGTATTCGTAAAAGAATCGATATCCTGTCCCATTTTGAAATTTCCACGGCGGTAGAATATCTGCGCCAGACCGAAAAAGAGGAACGCCATACTCTTCTCGACCTGATGGATGATGACTTTAAGTCCGAAATCAGTCTTCTCAGTTCATTTGATGAAGATGAAATCGGAAGTAAAATGACGACCAATTACATCTCCGTTCGCGCGGGCATCGGTATAAAACAGGCCATGCACGAGCTTATTGAGCAGGCCGCCGAAAACGATAATATAACAACCCTCTATGTTGTGGACGAAGACGAAGCTTTGGTCGGCGCAATCGATTTGAAAGATTTGATTATTGCCAGAGAGGGCACTGAGCTTGACAGCATAACCATGACTTCATATCCGTATGTATATGCAAATGAGCAGATTGATGACTGTATCGAACGCATAAAGGAATATTCCGAGGACTCAATCCCCGTTCTGGATTCAAACAATAAATTAAAGGGTGTTCTGACGTCTCAGGATATTACGCAGCTTGTAGATGACGAATTGGGCGATGACTACGCAAAGCTTGCCGGTCTGTCTTCAGAGGAGGATTTGCATGAACCGTTGAAAAAAAGTATAAGCAAACGTATTCCGTGGCTTATTGTACTCCTTGGTCTCGGACTGCTGGTATCAAGCGTTGTGGGAGCATTTGAACATGTCGTAGCCCACCTGACGCTGATAGTCAGCTTCCAGTCACTCATTCTGGATATGTCGGGAAATGTGGGAACGCAATCCCTCGCGGTAACAATTCGTGTCCTGATGGACGAGAAGCTCAACGGAAAACAAAAGCTATACCTTGTGGCTAAGGAAGCGC
>JAAVHB010000003.1 GCA_014799955.1 Butyrivibrio sp.
GGAAAGCACTCCCGCAAGCTTGGCGGGCTTTAAATTGGCAACTACAACCACCTTCTTGCCGACCATTTCCTCCGCGGAATAGTGCGCCTTGATTCCCGATACAATCTGGCGGACCTCACTTCCTATTTTTACCTGCGAGCAAAGAAGCTTCTTGGACTTGGGAACCTCCTCGCACTTGATTATCTCTCCGATTCTGAGCTGTACCTTGTCAAAATCGTCAATCGTTATCTGGGGCTTTGCCTCAACATCAATTCCGTCTTCTTCCGCCGTCTCTGCACTGTCGCCGTTCTCTCCGGCCATTGCGGTTACCTTTTCCATAACCTCGTCCACGTCAAGCCTTGCGAAAAGTATTTCAGGCGTGGCGGTCACGCTTGCTCCCGACGCGGGGAAGTTGCCCCATTCGGAAAGCTGTTCAAGCGAAAGCTGCGGCGCATCGAACTGTGAAAGTATCTTCTGCGAGGTTTCGGGCATAAAGGGCGCAAGCAGCGTCGCGCCTATTGTGATGCCCTCGGTAAGGTTATAAAGCACCGTCGCGAGCCTTCCCTTCTTGTCCTCCTCCTTGGCAAGCGCCCAAGGCATGGTTTCGTCAATATATTTGTTGCATCTTTTGAAAATATTGAAAATCTCCGTCATCGCGTCGGCGACACGAAGCTCGTTCATCTTATCGTCAACCTTTTTAACCGCCGAAAGAACCTCAGCCTTAAGCGACTCGTCCACCTCATCGGTTACGCCCGGATTGCTGACAACTCCGCGGAAATATTTATTGGACATCGCAAGCGTCCTGTTCACAAGATTTCCGAGCGTGTTTGCAAGCTCCGAGTTAAGCCTTTCCACGACAAACTCCCATGTAATATTTCCGTCGTTATCAAACGGCATTTCGTGCAGTACGAAAAATCTCACTACGTCAACGCCGAAGAAATCAACAAGGTCATCCGCGTATATGACATTGCCCTTTGACTTGCTCATCTTGTCGTTGTTCTGCAAAAGCCACGGGTGTCCGAACACCTGCTTCGGCAGAGGCAAATCAAGCGCCATAAGGAAAATAGGCCAGTATATCGTATGGAATCTTATTATATCCTTTCCGATAAGGTGCAAATCCGCGGGCCAGTATTTTTCATAAAGGTCGCCGTTCTCACCGTCCGCGTCGTAGCCGAGTCCGGTAATATAATTGCTGAGAGCGTCAAGCCACACATAGACAACATGCTTACTGTCAAAATCCACCGGAATTCCCCATTTGAAAGAGGTTCTCGACACGCATAAATCCTGAAGCCCCGGTATAAGGAAATTGTTCATCATTTCATTTCTGCGGGATACGGGCTGAATAAATTCGGGATGAGTATTGATATGCTCGATAAGCCTGTCGGCATATTTGCTCATCTTAAAGAAATACGCCTCCTCCTTAGCGGGCTTAACCTCTCTGCCGCAGTCCGGGCATCTGCCGTCAACCAGCTGCGACTCCGTCCAGAACGACTCGCAGGGCGTACAGTACAGCCCCTCGTAATGTCCCTTATATATGTCGCCCTTGTCGTAAAGCTTCTTAAAAATCTTCTGAATCTGCTTCTCATGGTACTCGTCCGTGGTTCTTATGAACCTGTCATATGAGGTATTCATCATATCCCATATGCGCTTGATTTCTCCGGCGACTCCGTCCACATACTCCTTCGGCGTAACTCCCGCCTCAGCCGCTTTAATCTCTATTTTCTGGCCGTGCTCGTCCGTTCCGGTCTGGAAACGCACGTCATAGCCCTGCATTCTCCTGTATCTGGCGATGCTGTCCGCAAGCACTATCTCATAAGTATTTCCGATATGAGGTTTTCCGGACGTATACGCAATCGCTGTCGTAATATAGTAAGGTTTGCTCATTTTATAACCTCCCGTAAAAATAATTCCTGTGCATATAATCTATTTTTAACACAAAAGACAAACACCTGCAAGTTTTTTATGCAAAACGGCGCAAATAAGCCGGAAATCCTGTAACGGCGTTCCGGCTTACTTATTTCTTCAATTCGATTATTCGTTTTCCCTCATATATGATGCCGGAAGCACAAACGCAATCTCTAAGGTTGTACGCTTATCGCTGGTTATCGGCGTCCTTGACTCCACTTCAAAAGTGTCCATATCAATTTTAAGCATATATCCGTACTCGTTTATATCTCCGTTGGCAACCTTTCCGTGACGCAGAAAAGCATAGCATTTATCGTCAAGAAAATAACTTACCGCAACCGCGCTGTAGGAATCGGCATAATCGTCAAATTTCAGCCTGCGGGTATAGTCCCTTTCCTCAATATTCACCTCATACAGCCCTTTAAGCCCCAATACATATATTCTGCCGTCCTTTTCCTTAATCCTTCCTAAATCGTCGCTGAATACAATCTCGTCTTCAAGCTCAAAGGTATTTTTATTGATTATGGCAATTGTATTCGACTTGCTATACAGATTTTTCGCAATACAAAGGTAATATTCACCGTACGGAATTATTCTGACAAATTCAGAATAGTGCTCACCGTATTTATATTGCCCGTACTGCTCCGGATTGTCAAAATCGTATTTTACAATCTCCGCGAGAAAATGTTTTTCCTTTTCCCTATCATAATAATGACCTACAATAACCGCCTCAGAACCGTTATCTAAAATATCGCGCGCATAAATCTCAATATCGCTTTGCCGCAATACTTCACCGTCAAGTGACTGCAATACAAGCACATCAATATACGTATCATTCAAAACGCCGCCATTCATAAGCCCTAATACTGTGTCCCCTCTCGTTTTTACGGCGCTTACTCCGGTATATTTCGGTTCGTTAAGAAAAAAGAAGTCCTGCTTTACCTCCGACGAGCCCCTTTTGAATATCATGGCATTATTTTTTCTGCTGCCCGTAAGAACTATATTATCCTCACCTATATCATAAACACTTAAATCCTGCATACGGATTGAACAGGAATCTCCGACTGAATTACCTTCACTGTCAACGAAATAATATTTTCCCTTTTGCTTAAGCATATCGGAATTGATTACGCAGTATTCGGCATCATCCGGACAGGATACGTTTTTTGAAGAGCAGCCCGTAATACATAAAACCGAACAAGCAGATATAACTATAAACATAAACAGCGGCAAAATTTTATATTTTCTTCGCATAACAACCTCCTGACATTTTCCAATCCCGGACCGACCGAATCAATCGGGCACTTTTTTAACAATATATGTATTGGAGGAATTGACTATGTCCGCGGGAGTAACCATGCCGTTCGGCACCGTACCCTTTTCTATATCTATGCCTGCCGCGAGCCATGCCTGCCATACGAGCTGACTGCAATAATATTTTGATGCGGTTTTCTTATTAAAGAAATTCTTGTTGTACGGCAAATCAACTTTGCTTTCCGCAAATTGCGCCGCCGTGCGGTACGGATTCACCGATGAGGATATGTTTTTCGGACGGATTAACAGAGCTCCCGCTCTCCAACCCCATTGGTTTTCATAATACTGAACACCGTCTATACCCTTAGGGCTGAAGGATTTAGCGTATGATTCAACTGTATAACTGCTGTCTGTTGACACGATTGCCGCGTGTCCTGCAAAAGCAAAGCTGCCCGAATCAGTTTCAAGCTCTACAATAATATCCCCGATGCTTCCCAATATAGGATAGTCATATACTAACGGTTCAACGTCATTTCTTTTGACATCATTCGCCGCCTCTGTCTGCCCATCTGCAAGCATTCTGTCAAGATTCGCCTTTATTTCCCTAATCTGCGCCGCGTCCCGCATGTATGCCTCCTGACACTCTGCATAGTACTCGGGAAATAGCTTTTGAAGCCCCTCCATTGAAAATTCATCACTTTCAAAATACTCGTCCAGCGTTATATCCGTCAAACCTCCTTCTTCTGCAAATGTGACGCTGCTGACCGAAACGGTAAATAAAACCGTTAATATCACTGTTAATATTTTTTCATGCCTCTGCCCCTTTCAAATCGCTCGATTACATAAATATATGTATGATATATTATACATATGTATTGTATTGCTCATATATATTATACCACATGTCGGCAAAAATACAATAGTTGTCATCGGCATCATTTGTATTTATCATTTAATGAATTTATCTATCGCTTCGTTCAGCTCCTCTATCGCCCGGTTGTCGCCCTCCTCTATCGCGTGAACTATGCAGTGCTCCATATGGTCCTTTAATATGACCTTTCCGGTATTGTTTATCGCCGCCTTGACCGCGGAAAGCTGCACCAGCACCTCGCTGCAGTCCCTGCCGCTTTCAACCATTTTGCGCACGGATTCAAGATGCCCGATTATTTTGGAAAGGCGGTTTAAGACAGCCTTCGTATTCTGATGATAATGCCCGTGTGAATGCTCATGAATATTTTCGTGCGAATGCCCGTGCGGATTGTCTTTTACGCTCATAAATCAACCTCCCTGAAGCCGGAGCGGCAGCTCCAAGCCATTTGCCTCCAGAAGCTCCCTGTCGGCAAGTATTTCTTTTGCGGAGCCGTGCGCCGCGATACGCCCTTCTGTCATAAGAATTACCTCGTCGCAGGTGTCCCATATCATATCCAAATCATGGCTCGCGATTAACTGAGCCTGCGAAAGACCCTTAAGAATATTAATCAACCGCCTGCGGTTGCCCGGGTCAAGCGCTATTGTGGGCTCGTCCAGAATAAGCAGCTTCGGATTAAGCGCAAGCACCGTAGCCAATGAAACCAGTTTTTTCTCTCCGCCCGAAAGCCTTGTGATTCTTCTCTCCCCAAGCTTTTCGATTCCGAGGCTCTCAAGCACCGCCGTTACGGTCTGCTCAAGCTCGCCGCCTCTCACGCCGTAATTAAACGGCCCGAACGCAACGTCCTCGGCGACCGTCGGCATAAAAAGCTGGTTTTCCGCCTCCTGAAAAACAAAGCCTGCCGTTTTCCTGATTTCGGCAAGATTGGCTTTGCACACCTCGCGCCCGTCAACCTCTGCGCTGCCGCCGTCCGCCTTTAAAAGTCCCGTTATGATTTTTAAGAGCGTGGACTTTCCCGCTCCGTTGCAGCCGATAAGCCCGAGCCGTCCGCCCTTTGGCATATCAAATGAACATTCCGCAAGCGTATTCCTGCCTCTTTCATATTGAAAGGATATATTTTTACATCTGAGTATCATACTGTTTTCCATATCTGTCAAAGTATTAGATTTCCTAACGCGCCCGCCAAATCGTAAATCCGCAGAAGCACAAAAATTCCGCACCATACAAGGGCGTAAAGGATTCCCGTCAACGCTTTTCCCCGTCTGCCCCGAAGCGGAAAACTGCCGTCGTAACCGCGAAGAAGCATACTGTCATACACCGTCTGCGCCCTGTCGGCGGTTCGTATAAGAAGCTGTCCTAAAAGCGGTCCCCATGCCTTTATATTTATCCCCCTCTGTCCCGGCGCACGCAGCCTGTACGCGCAGAAAATATCCCCCGCCTCGTCTGCAAGCACCGACATATATCTGTAGGTCAGCATTATCTGCGTCACGATTATACGGGGAACATGTATCGCCGCAAGCCCGCCGCATATATTCTCTATACCGGTAGACGCTGCCAGAAGATAGCAGGACATGACCGTGAGAATTCCCTTTAATATTAGCACAAGCGCAGAAATAAAGCCATAGCTTATACATATGCCTCCGACGCGAAGCATTGTTTCCCTGTCAAAAAAAGCATTTCCGATTCCGAAAAGCGCCATCAAGGGAATGACGGGCCAGATTCTTTTGACGCAGTGCGTAAAAGATACTCCGCTCAGCGCAAAAACCGCAAAGGGATACACGCACATCACCAGCACGCGGGAAAGCTCATATCTGCCGTAGGATACGGTAAATCCAAGAAAAGCTGCCGTAACCAGCAGCTTTGCAAGAGGAGGCAGCCTGTGTATCGGGCTGTCCGCCGAAGCCTCCTCCTCGATTTCAATTATTCGGCGTACCGAATTATCCGTTTTCATTCCGAACCAACCGTTTCTTTCTCATTATATTAAGCGGCACGCATATTCCGGCGCACAAAGCGGCAACCAAAACCGCGCCGATAATTCCCGCCGCTGAGGTTCCCGCGGGCTTTTCGGAGCCATCCACCGTGTAGTCCGAAAGCAGCGCCGTTTTATCAACTATATTCTCCGCCTTGCCGTATGCCTCTCCCTCGGCCTCAAGCTCCTCCGTTCCCGCCGTTTTAGCGATTGACCACTCAAGGCCGTCGGGGTTCGACGAAGCCAAAAGCGACACTCCGCCTGCAAAAATAACTGCAAGCACCGCGAATACCGCCACAACCTTGCCGAAGGAAAGCCTGTTTTTGCCTGAGGAAACGTGCAGAAGCTCCGGTCTTGCCTCGTATACAAAAATAAGCACAAGCCCCGTAAGCACGCCCTCAACCAAGCCGATTGCAAGATGAATCGGCTGCATGAGCGCCGCAAAGACGGCGAAAGGAAGCTCCGTTATCCCCGAGGCAAGCGTTTCAAGCACAACGCTGAACGCGCCCATCTGCAAGGAAAGCATGCAGGCAAGTACGGAGCCGAGCATTATCCTGCTCCGTGAAAATTTATTCTTGACAATGGGCTTATAAAAAAGAAAATATCCCGCAAAGCAGGCGTAAAAAGCCATATTCCATATATTGCAGCCAAGCGCCATAAGACCGCCGTCCGCGAATATCAGGCATTGCAAAAGAAGCACTACCGCCATAGACAAAAACGCGTGATACGGTCCGAGCATCGCGGCAAGCAGCATTCCTCCGCATATATGCCCGCTCGAGCCCGTCCCGGGAATCGTAAAATTAAGCATCTGCGCCGCAAACACAAATGCGCCCATAACTCCCATGAGCGGGATTTTTTTATTGTCACTTTCTCCAAGTGTCCCCGCAATATCAGGAGCCGCCGACTGTTTTTTTACCTTGTAAACCGAATATGCGATAACGCCGACCGAAGCCGCTCCCATAACGGCAGCCACGGGCGGCGAAACAAGCGCATCCGCCATATGCATAAAAATCACCCCGAAAAATTTATCCGAGGTGATTATACCGCCTTGTACAAAAAGGGCGCAAGCCCCCGTGGGGGTTATTTTTTGTCGTTCAGGTACTCCTCCACAATGTAGCGCGGACGCTTCTTGGTTTCGAGATATATTTTGCCGACATATTCTCCGACAATTCCCAGCGAAAGCATAAGAATCCCGCCGATTACCCAGAGCGAAACGAGAATACTGGACCACCCCTGCACGATATGTCCGGTAAAATAGCTCACAAGCACATATATAAGAATCCCGACGCCGCCCAGAAGCGAGAGCACACCCAAAAAAGTAACAATCCTTATAGGCTTGACGCTTAAGGAGGTTATGCCCTCAATCGCAAGCCCCAGCATTTTGCTGAAGGGGTATTTGCTCTCGCCGAGAAGGCGCTCCTTGCGCTCGTACTCGACAATTGTTGACGGGTAGCCTATAAGCGGCACTATTCCGCGTAAAAAAAGATTGACCTCGCCGAACTGCGCAAGCCCTTCTATGGCGCGCCTGCTCATGAGTCTGAAATCAGCGTGATTGTAAATGAGATTTTTATCGCTGAGTCTGTTGGTTATTTTATAAAAAGCCTGCGCCGTGAACCTCTTGAAAAAAGAATCCTTTTTGCGGTTATTACGCACCCCGTAAACCACGTCGTAGCCCCTGTAATGCTCCTCCACCATTTTTTCAAGCACATCGATATCGTCCTGCAAATCGGCGTCCAGAGAGATAACCATGTCCGCATCGTCCTTGACCGTCAGAAGTCCGCCGAGCAGCGCGTTCTGGTGCCCCCTGTTTCTGGTGAGATTGATTCCCCCGAAAAGCCCGTCCTCACCGTGAAGCTCCTGAATTATCCGCCACGTCAAATCCATCGAACCGTCGTTTACAAAAATAATTTTGCTTGCCGAATCTATTACTTCCCGCGCAATCATATCTTTCATTTTAACGGAAAGCTTGTCCGCAGTGTCCCTCAGCACCGCCTCCTCATTGTAGCACGGAATTACGAGATATAAAATTCTGCCCATTTACAGCCTCCCCTTTTTATTGGCTTATCTTTTATAAAGAATACCACAATAATTTGCCAATTGCAATTAATGTCGCTTGTATGCTATTATATTTCCATGAACAAAAGAAATCTTATATACATATTAATTATAGTTTTCGCGCTGTCGCTGGTTCCTCTGTATGTGATAGGCGGTTACGCGCACCCGAGCGTGGACGATTATCATTACGGAGCCGCAACCTCCAAGGTCTGGCAGGATACCGGCTCGCTGGGCGAAGTTTTTGACACTGCGGCGGAGCTTACCAAGGACAGCTACAACACCTGGCAGGGCAATTTCACGGCGATTTTTCTTATGTATTTACAGCCCGCAATCTGGGGCGAACAGTTCTACGCGCTTGCTCCAGTTTTGCTCATCACGGCATTTGCCGCCTCGATGCTGGTTTTCATGTATAATTTTCTGCGCAAATGGTTTAACGCGGGCAAAACGGCGTCCGTGGGAACGGCTGTGGTGATAACCTTCTGCGCGATGCAGTTTACGCACGTGCCGTCGGATTCGTTTTACTGGTACAACGGCTCGGTTTACTACACCTTCTTTTTCTCGCTGATGCTGGTGCTTTTTACTCTTGTAACTTTTGTCATAAAAAACAAGGGCGGACTTTCGCAGGGTATATCTCTTGCATTTGCAATTTTTCTTGCATTCGTAATCGGCGGGGGCAACTACGCCACTGCGCTTTTTACCGCTGTGGTTCTTACCGTCCTCACCTTATGGAACATTATTTCCAAAAGAAAAACCTCGTTTATGCTGGCGGCAGTCACCGCCGCGCTTTTAACAAGCTTTATAATAAGCGTTGCCGCGCCCGGAAACGCTCTCCGACAGAATTCCGTCGGCGGAAATCAGGGTGTTCTTAAAGCGCTGATATATTCGTTCGCGTACGGCGGCTACAACATAGCGAGCGCGACCACATTTCCCGTCGCGGTCATGTGGATTGCCCTTCTGCCTGTTTTTTACCGGATTGCCGCGCGCACGGGATTTAAGTTCCGTTATCCGGCGTTGGTGCTTGTTTTTACCTTCGGGATTTTCTGTTCGCAGGGCACGCCCGTATTTTACGCGCAGGGCTTAAGAATACCCTACCGCATGATGAACATAATTTATTTTTGCTATTACATATTCATGACGCTCAATCTTATTTATCTCATGGGCTGGCTTCACGGACGCTTCGGCGACAAACCCGTATTCAAAGCCCTTGAGAGCGTCTTTGAAACTCCGCGCCGCAGGAGGACCGCCGCCGTCCTGGCGGTATGTGTTTTTGCCGTTGGCTGTATCGGACAAATAAACATAACGGAATCGGATTCCGAGCGCGGCTCGGCGGTCTTTGACAATATGCCCATGTCCGTGAGCGCCTCACTCTCCCTTCTTAAAGGGGATGCCTCCGCTTACGACAGGGAACTGACAATGCGTGACGAATTTCTTTACCGGACAGAGGAAACCGAGGTCACGGTGCCGCCTCTTTCCGTCAAGCCGGAGGTTATTTTTCACACCGACATAACGGAGGATTCCGAATACTGGATTAACCAAATGCTTGCGGACTATTACGGTCTTGCCTCGGTAAGGCTCGAAAATCAACAGGAGGATTAAAATGAGTACAAGTTCAACCGCTCCGGAGCGAAAAAAAATTCCCAAGACTTCCTTCATCGTCTGCATATTAATCGGCTTAATCCTTTTTGCCGCTTCGGGAATTTTCAATATAAGACTGAAAGAATACAAAAAAACCCTTATTGAGCTTGACGCGGTTGTGACCAAGGTCGATAAGGACGTATATGTAAGCTACTATTACAATACGGACGATTACACCAATATCCCGATAAGCATGATGAACAAGCCGAGCGTCGGCGACACAATACGGATTTACATTGACAAGGAGGACTACTTCGCCGCCTCCTCCGATGACACCGCCCTTTATATGATAAAATCCTTATTTATAGTCGGCTGCGTTTTCTTTGGATGCGGAGCGATATGCCTGATTATACGCAGGATTATATGCGGCAAATCCAATCCTATTCTTGACGCGGGCAAGTTCATATACGCGGACGTGGACGAAGTTATACAGGACAGTCATTCCTACTCAATCCGCTGCCACTACAGTGATTTTAACGGCAAAAAAAGGCAGGATTACGTTCTTGGTAACATAAGCACCAATCCCGCCGCCTACCTCGCCGCCAATCAAAAGAAAATAAAGCTTTACATAAAGGGTAAGAATTACAGAAAATATTATTTTGACGAGTCAATCCTTAAACTCTGACACCTTTCGGGGCGCGCCTATACGCGTCCCGATTTTTTTACCAGCGCAACAATTCTGCTGGTTCCGAGCCTTGAAGCCCCAAACCTTATCATTTCCTCCGCATCCTCGAGCGTGCTTATTCCGCCCGCCGCCTTTATCTTTATATTTTCTCCGACATTTTCCTTAAAAAGAGCCACGTCCTCCGGCGTCGCGCCCGCCGTCGAAAATCCCGTCGAGGTTTTGATATAATCGGCTCCCGCCCCGGTAACTATTTGGCACATCTTGATTTTTTCCTCCCGCGTGAGCAGGCAGGTTTCCACAATGACCTTGAGCATCCTGCCCTGACAGGCTTTTTTCACCGCCTCAATCTCCGCTTTCACGGCACCGTACTTTCCGTCCTTGAGCCAGCCGATATTTATCACCATGTCAATCTCGTCCGCCCCGTTAACCACCGCATCCTCGGTCTCAAAGACCTTGGCTTTTGACGTGGCATAGCCGTTCGGAAAACCTATGACGGTGCAGATTTTAAGCGCCGTGTTTTTATCCTTAAGATAATCTGCCGTCTGAGCGACATAGGACGCGGGAATGCACACCGAAGCGCATCCGTACTCCATGCCCTCGTCGCACAGTGTTCTGATTTCCTCCCACGTCGCCGTCTGCTTTAAAAGAGTGTGGTCGCATTTTGCAAGTATTTCGTTTATATCCATAAAATCCTCCCAAGATAATTTTGTCTTCACGGACATCTTAACATATTTTTCCCGTCGCTTAAAGCAAAACCTCGCGCCGCTCTTTCATTGACACGGAATCAAATATATGCTATAAGATGTCCATAACAGTCCCGCTTATCGGCGGCGGCAAAAACATTAAGTCGGGGGAAATTATGCGAGAATTTGAAAAAACACCGGACGGCGGCAGACTGAATATCCGCGGAGCAGGAAAATATGTCCTGATTCCCGTCTGCGAAACCGACAGGAAAGAGGAGCTTATTTGCGAAGTTGACGGCGAAATTATCTGGCACTTCAAGGTTCCGTATCTTGAAAGCGCGGACAAAATACTCTATTACGGCGCAATCAATACAGGCTGCGAAAATATAACGGTAAGCGGAGACTTTACGGATGCGTTTTTTGCCGCCGTAAAGGCGTCCGACCAAATTCCGGAAGCCGCCGATACTCACCCCGCCGTTCATTTTGCCGCCCGCAACGGCTGGATAAACGACCCGAACGGTCTTATTTTCCATGACGGCGTATATCATATGTATTTTCAGTTCAATCCCGTCGATACGGTCTGGGAAAACATGAGCTGGGGGCATGCCGTAAGCCGCGATTTGCTTCACTGGACGCAGACGGACGACGCGATGTACCCCGACGGGGACGGCACGATTTTTTCGGGAAGCGCAATTGAAAACAAGGGCAGCTGCCTTTCCCTGCCCGAAAACGCGCTCCTGCTCTTTTATACAAGCGCGGGCGGCACAAGCCCGTGGTCAAAGGACAAGTCCTTTACACAAAAAATCGCGTATAGCCTCGACGGCGACAATACCTTTACCAAAATAAAAGAGCCCGCCTTAAACTGCCTTGCCAAAGAAAACAGGGATCCGAAAATTTATTGGTACGAGCCCCGGAAGCTTTATTACATGGTTCTTTACCTTGAAAACGACGAATTCGCGATTCTCAATTCCGCGGATTTGCGTAATTTCACCGTCACGCAGCACCTTTATATGGAGGGCTCGGGCGAATGTCCCGACCTGCGCCGCCTGCCCTGCGACGACGGCAGCGAGCAATGGCTTTTCATGCAGGCGGACGGACGCTATTATCTCGGAGATTTTGACGGAAGCCGTTTTGAAATAAAGTCCGGATTGCTGCGCGCCTATAAATCCGAGCTCCCGTATGCCGCGCAGACCATGAATCAGCCCGAAGAGCGCGTAATCCTGATTCCGTGGCTCAGAACCCGCAATTCCGGATGCGCCTACACGGGAATGATGGGGCTTGCCAGAGAATTATCCCTTGTCCGCCGGGACGGGCAGTACAAACTGCGCCTCAAGCCGGTCAGAGAATACTTCTCCGCCAGACGCGAAACCGATAATCCCGTCTACTCCTTCGCTCAGAACCGCGCTCTGGAAATTGAGCTTAATCTCGGCAATTCTTCCTCGGCGGAGGTTTTAATCGGGCAGCTCACGGTCGCCTATGACAAAGAGCAGGGAACTTTGCGCATAGGCAAGGATGAATTTTTCTTTGAAAAAGAGCTTGACGGACTGCACATCCTTATCGACAAGGGCATTCTTGAAATTACTTCGCCCGATTATCTTTATCTTTTTACCGCAGAGGTTTCGGAGAGCTTGCAGGAGGGCGAGGTAAAGGTCGGAAATCAAAGTCCGGAAAACGGCGTTGAAGCCGTATTATACGAAATATAGGTTTTTACGGAAAAAGGAGTAGAAATTATTATGTTAAAACTCAGAAAATTATTGCTTGTTTTCGTTGTACTTCTCGGTATCTTTACGGTAACAGCCTGCGCAAACAGCAAAAGCGGCGGCACTGAAATTGCCGGAACCACAAACAACCAAACTCAGGGTGAAAAGGTTCCCGAAACGACTTCTTCTGAAGCGCTGACCGACTCTTTTGAGCCTGACAGCACGACGGCGGCTTCGGAAACCACAGCCGCCGAAACAGAAGACAAATTTACAGTCGTCATCGACGCAGGACACCAGCAGAAGGGCAACAGCGAAAAGGAGCCTGTCGGTCCGGGAGCCGCTGAACTTAAGGCAAAGGTTTCAAGCGGAACAAGCGGCTGTGTCTCCGGCTTAAACGAGTACGAGCTTACTCTTCAGGTCGCGTTGAAGCTTCAAAAGGAATTAGAGGAGCGCGGCGGCACGGTAATCATGATCAGAACTACAAACGATGTGAATATAAGCAATGCCGAAAGGGCTGAAATCGCAAACAACGCAAGAGCGGACGCGTTTATCAGAATCCATGCGAACGGCTCCGAGAATTCCTCCGTAAACGGGGCTCTGACAATATGCCAGACACCGGACAATATTTATAACGGAGCGCTGTACGGAAAGAGCCAAAGGCTTGCCTCCACTGTTCTGGATGAATTGGTTTTATCGACCGGCTGCAACAAGCAGTATGTAATGGAAACAGACACGATGAGCGGAATAAATTGGGCACAGGTTCCGGTCACAATCGTCGAGATGGGCTATATGACCAATCCCGAGGAAGACCTAAAAATGGCATCCGAGGATTATCAGCTAAAAATAGCGAAGGGAATTGCAAACGGCATAGAGAAGTTTTTGGGGGAATGAATAAGGAAGCGTATATCTAAACATCAATATGAATTCCATATTCTGAACTCCCACTCATACGCCAAAGGATTGTCTTCAAAGAGCCTTAAATCGCTTTCCTCAGGTATATATTCTTTGAATAAAAAACAAGTATGTGAAACTTTCTTTTCATATTTGATTTCATCAAGAGCTGAAATCAAATCATGCAGCTTATCCGCATTCAGCAGGTTTGCCTTTTCATATAAATTTCTTTCATACAATTCCATCCATTCCGTCTCATACGGCAGATTTCTGAAGGGTTCATTCTCAGGAAAATAACAGCAATTTACAATATGTGCATAAATGGCACGCAGCGCCGACGGCGGAATGGGGATAAAAGAATCGGAATCCGTATAAGCTGTCCCCGCATGACTGTTGCAGATTTCAATCATTCTTATTCTCACATCACATTCCGGGCTTCCGCACCACCAACATATATCAAAAAATCCTACGGCATCATCCTCAGCGTAAATATCACCGTCGCCGCAGGAGATAACACGCCCTGTTTTCTTTTCTTTGATTCTTGCCTGAATATATAAGTCATGTCCCAAATCCGTTTCCTCCCTTGATAAATATTTGCAATCCTGAGGACGGTATACTGCCGCCAAAGAAAACACCGTCACGCGCCCGTTAAAAGAAAACGCAGCAGAGCACAAAACTCCGCTGCGTTATTTTAACAAATTCAAACGGTCTCCGACGAAGTTTTCAGCCTGTCAATCGCCGCCTTGACCTCATTTATGTCAGTGTCGGACATCTTCTCGGGCGAGGCTTTTTTCAGGAGCCTCTCAAGATAGTCTATGTCTCCCTTAACCTGCTGCTTGCGGCTCTTGTCGATGGTTTTCTTCGCGTCCTTAAGCTTAAGGCGTACGTCGTTAATCAATATGCGCGCCTCGTTTATGGTTTCAAAGGCTTCCATCCGGGTTCCGTCGGACGCCTCGTACTCCGCCGCCTCCTGCATGGCCCTCTGTATTTCAGCCTCCGAGAGATTGCTGCTTGCCGTGATGGTTATTCCCTGCTCCCTTCCGGTTTCCGTATCCCGTGCCGACACGTTGACGATTCCGTTCGCGTCAATGTCAAAGGTCACCTCTATCTGGGGCACTCCCGCCGGAGCCCTTCGGATTCCGTTAAGCCTGAAGGTTCCTAAAAGCTTGTTGTCTCTCGCAAACTGCCTTTCTCCCTGTAAAACCTTAATCTCGACCGAGGTCTGATAATTCATTGCCGTTGAAAATATCTGACTTTTTTTGCAGGGAATCGTTGAATTACGCTCAATAAGCCTCGTCGCAACTCCGCCGACGGTTTCAATCGAAAGCGTGAGCGGCGTAACGTCAAGAAGTAAAAGCTCCGATGCCGCTGCCGAATCTCCCGAAAGCTTTCCGCCCTGAATCGACGCGCCGAGCGCAACGCACTCGTCGGGATTCATATTTCGGCTCGGCTCCAATCCGGTAAGCTGTCTGACCTTATTCTGAACCGCCGGGATTCTTGTGGAGCCGCCGACAAGCAGAACCTTGGAAAGCTCCGATTTGCTGATTCCGGCATCCTGCAGAGCGTTCATAACGGGGCCCGAGGTGCGCTCCACCAAGTCCGAGGTAAGCTCGTCGAATTTGGCTCTGGTAACCGTTATGTCCATATGCTTGGGACCTGCCTTGGTCGTCGCGAGGAACGGCAGATTCACATTCGTGCTTGAAGCCGTTGATAGCTCCTTTTTAGCCTTCTCCGCCTCCTCGCGGACACGCTGCAGCGCCATTTTATCCTTATAAATATCGATTCCCTCGGCGCGTCTGAATTCCTCGGCAAGATAGCCGACAAGACGCTCGTCAAAATCGTCTCCGCCCAGATGGTTGTCACCGGAGGTCGCCAATACCTCTATAACCTTGTCTCCGATCTCTATAACCGAAACGTCAAAGGTTCCACCGCCCAGATCATATACGAGGATTTTCTGATTTTCACCGTTATCCAAGCCGTACGCAAGCGCCGCCGCAGTCGGCTCGTTGATTATCCGTTCAACCTTAAGCCCCGCAATCCTTCCCGCGTCCTTGGTCGCCTGACGCTGAGAATCGCTGAAATAAGCCGGAACCGTAATAACCGCCTCGGTAACTCTCTCTCCGAGATAATTTTCCGCGTCCTTTTTAAGCTTCATAAGAATAAAGGCGGAAATCTCCTGCGGCGTATATTTCTTGCGGTCAACCGTTATTTTCGCGTCGGTACCCATCTGACGCTTGATTGACGCCACGGTTCTGTCCGCATTGGTCACAGCCTGACGCTTCGCGGGCTCGCCCACAAGACGTTCACCCTTTTTGCTGAAAGCCACTACCGACGGCGTAGTTCTTGCCCCCTCGGAATTTACGATAACCGTGGGCTGTCCTCCCTCAATTACCGCAACACAGCTGTTTGTGGTTCCCAAATCAATTCCAATTATCTTGCCCATTCTACAGTCTCCTGTTACTAAGCCTTATTTACAGCCTCCGTAAGCCCCGGAGGATTAATAAGATTAATATAATATGTCAATATGAATAATTTATGACGAATTTCTTTAAATTTTATAAAATTGCGTATGCCGCAATCCCCAGAATCCTTGTGCCGACTGTGCAATACGCTCTTCACGCGCCTAAAACGGCGCAGTAAAATTTTTAACACCGTGTTCACACTTTTGCCATTCTTTTGAAATAAAAGGCACATATACTATGATTAATAAAGGAAAGCTTTATAGCTGTCGGTGAACCCTACACCGTATATTGTTATAGAATCTTTTCATTGATCTTCCCCTCTTTTTATAAAGAAGGTATCGCAACATAACAGGGTTATAGAGCGGTGCCTTTTTTATTATTTATGAATGCATGGTTTTTTTTAATTTATGCTTGACATACACCCTGTTAATAAAATAAAATAACATTAACCCGTGAGGGAGTAGTCGGCGTAATACGCGGCAAACCAACAATCTCGATCTTATGGTCTGGTTTGTCTTAAATGATGAGACTCATGTGTAGCTTTTTTGCTATGCATAAGTCTTTTTTTATATGCGCCGCTCGCGGAAATGTCAGTGCATCCCGGGAATATTAGGAGAATATTATTTATGGATATTATTTCTTTACTGCTGCTGGCAGTCGGGCTGTCTATGGATGCCTTTGCCGTATCAATATGTAAGGGACTCGCTATGCGGGAGCTTAAACTCAGGCATATGCTCATCATCGGGACGTGGTTCGGCGGCTTTCAGGCGCTGATGCCGATGCTCGGCTATCTGCTGGGAAGTCGTTTTGTAAAGTTCATTACCTCGGTGGCTCCGTGGATTGCTTTCGGGCTTCTGCTCATTATCGGAGGCAATATGATAAGGGAGGCTTTTTCCAAGGAGGAATCCGAAGCCTCCGACGCTCTGGGCTTTAAGACCATGTTTTTGATGGCGGTGGCAACAAGCATTGACGCTCTCGCCGTCGGAATCACCTTTGCCTGCGTTCCGGTTGCGATATTTAAAGCAAGCGCGTTCATTAATACGATGGTCGCCGTCCTGATTATAGGCATTGTCACATTCGTCATATCGGCGGCAGGAGTCAAGGCGGGCAACGTATTCGGAACCCGTTATAAGAATAAAGCCGAATTTGCGGGAGGTTTGATTTTGATTCTGCTCGGCGTAAAGATACTTTTGGAGCATTTCGGAATAATTTCTTTTTAAAAAGGAGGGTTTTATTATGCCATTACCCGTACAGTTTCTCTTATTAATCGTAGGCTTTTTCCTGCTCATGAAGGGCGCCGACATTTTCGTGGACGGCGCGTCGGCGCTTGCCGACAGAATGGGAATTCCCCAGATAGTTATCGGACTTACGATTGTCGCCTTCGGGACAAGCGCCCCGGAGGCCGCTATAAGCATTACCGCCGGAATCAAGGGCAGCGCCGATTTGGCGGTCAGCAACGTGGTCGGAAGCAATATAATGAACGTACTGCTGATTCTGGGACTTGCCTCGGTTATTTCTCCGCTCGCGATTCAGAAAAACACGCTCCGCTACGAAATCCCGTTTACGGCGCTCATAACTCTTTTGCTGTTTGGGCTGGGCATATGGGATTACAGCATCGGAAGATGGGACGGTGTACTTTTCCTTCTGATTATGGCGGCATTTATGGTATATCTTTTGATGATGTCGAAGAAAAAAAATACCCCGGACGAGCCTGACGGAAAGCCCGCCGCCAAAATGCCGGTATGGAAAATAATTATTTTTATCATACTCGGAGGAGCGGCCATAATATTCGGAAGTCAGCTCACGGTCAACTCGGCAACGGCGATTGCAACGCATTTCGGCATGAGTGAGCGTCTTATCGGACTTACAATCGTAGCGTTCGGAACCTCGCTGCCCGAGCTGATAACCTCGGTCACCGCGGCGATTAAGCACAAGGCGGACATAGCAATCGGAAATATTGTCGGAAGCAATATTTTCAACATATTATTCGTGCTGGGAACGACGGCGGTCATTACTCCGGTAGTGTATTCAAAAGATTTTATCGCGGACAACCTCGCCGCGCTTGCCGCAATGGTGCTTCTTTTCGTATGCGTCGTCAAAAGCAAAAAGCTTACAAGACCGGGCGGAATAATTATGCTGTTAAGCTATGCCGCGTATTTTGTATTTTTTATCGTACTATAAAATCAAAGGATTCCCGCTACTATGGAAGATGTCCGTAAAACACAGCTATTCGAAAGCACGCCCGTACCGAAGGCGGTTATAACCTTAGCGGTTCCCACCGTAATAAGCTCCTTGGTAATGGTAATTTACAACCTAGCCGACACTTATTTTGTGGGTATGCTGAATGACCCGGTGCAGAACGCGGCGGTCACGCTTGCCGCGCCCGTCCTGCTTGCTTTTAATGCGATAAACAATCTTTTCGGAGTGGGCAGCTCAAGCATGATGAGCCGCGCACTCGGTCAGAAGGATTACGATACCGTATCAAAAAGCTCGGCATTCGGCTTTTACTGCGCAATAATATGCGGACTGCTCTTCTCGGCAGGCTACACGGTATTCCGTTCTCCGCTGTTACGGCTTCTCGGAGCCGACGCCTCCAATGCGGCTCAGACCGCCGCATATCTTAAATGGACGACGACCTTCGGCGCAATGCCCGCGATACTGAACGTGGTTTTCGCGTACCTTGTGCGCGCGGAGGGTTCCTCCTTCCACGCCAGTCTGGGAACCATGAGCGGCTGTCTTCTGAATATCGCGCTGGACCCGGTTTTTATTCTGCCGTGGGGCCTGAATATGGGCGCCGCCGGAGCGGGACTTGCGACCTTTATTTCCAACTGCGCCGCCTGTCTGTACTTTTTTGTATTCATGCTTGTTAAACGCGGCAAAACATATGTGTGCATAGATCCGCGCAAATTCGGTTTTTACAAGAGCATTGTCGGACGCATTTTCAATGTGGGAATTCCCGCGTCGATACAGAATCTTCTTAACGTAACGGGGATGACGGTGTTAAATAATTTCATATCGGCATACAATAACGACGCCATTGCGGCGATGGGAATTTCTCAGAAAATAAATATGATTCCCATGTACATCTGCATGGGAATTTCTCAGGGAATAATGCCGCTAATCGGCTACAATTACTCCTCCGGCAACCGTGCGCGCATGAAAAAAGCCCTGCTTTTTGCAGCAAGGCTTTCGATAATATTTATTACCGCGGCGGCGGCCATGTACTTTATTTTCGCGGGCGGACTTATAAAACTGTTTATGAACAATGACTCCGTAGTCGGCTACGGAACGGCGTTCCTGCGCGGAATGTGCTTCGGGCTTCCCTTCCTCGCGATGGATTTTCTCGCTGTGGGAGTATTCCAGGCGTGCGGAATGGGTATAAAGGCGCTTGCTTTTGCAGTCATGCGCAAGATTCTGCTTGAAATCCCCGCGCTCTATATCCTTAACCGCCTTTTCCCGCTGTACGGTCTTGCTTACGCCCAGCTTTGCGCCGAATTCATACTTGCGATAGCCGCCGTAGTCACGCTGACGCGTATATTAAAAAATAAGTGAAGGCTTTCTAATCTGCCGCGGCACAGCTTCTTTTTTCCTTTGCCATATAATACAGCGCCATTCCGATATAGCATGCCGCGCGCAAAGTATTTACTATAAGATAGCCCAGGCAGGCTCCGAAAATACCGCCGCTTCTGGTGCATATCGGAACAACGAGCGCGGCAGCCGCAAATGAAACAATACTTATTAAAATGCTTAGCTGCTGATTCCTGTATATTATAATCACATTTTCAAAAAGCGTATACAGCGAAACCATTCCTCCGGCAAGCATGAGTATCACATTCTCCGCTTCGTAGCCGTACAAATCTATCCCGTAAATCAGCGACAGCACAAAGCCCCCGAAAAAGAACATAAAGAGCATACTTGCCGCCGTAATCGCAAAGATTACAGCCACCTGCCTCAGGACAATCTTCTTAAAATCCCGGCGGTCGCCTTTGTCATGGAAAAGCGCCATTTTGGTTATCCAGATACGCATCGTAAAGCTCGCAAGCAAGTCCACCATAAATACGGGCATAAAAAGCGAGCTGAATACGCCCTGATACGCGTCCCTTTCCGTATCCGGCATCGGAAGTCCGGCAATGGCGTACTTGGGCGCGTTGTTGATATATACATATATAAAAGAGCTGACAAAAATCGCAAAGCACGCAAAGGTCAGCCCCCATATTTTTTTGAATTTAAAGCGCACTCCAAGCTTGGAAAAATGCGCTACAAGCGGAAAATCGACCACAACCAGAAGAAACACCGATACCGCCGCCAGTATTACGCTCGAAACGGCAACGTCTCTTGTTATAAAAACCGCGCCGACAAAAAAGACAATCATAAGGAAATCCTTTACAAACTGGCTTTTGCCGCTTATGTCAAACCGCCCTTTTTGCTGATACAGCCCCTCAAAGAGGTCCGAAAAGCATTCCGCGAGCTTATACACCGTAAACCCCACGATTATCACGGCGCGCTCCCCCGTGTATCCTCCGAAAAAAATCCATCCGGACATAATGAACACCGCCAACAGGCAGGTCACTATCCTGAACGCAAAATAATCCTGAAAGCTGTATTTTTCCCTCACGTCGGACACCTGATAATTGCGCACCGAATATTTTCCTACGGTCATCATCTGCTGCGCAATCATTGCCCCGACAGAATAAACTCCCGCCGTTGCTTCTCCCAGCAGGTTAGTAATAACCGCCAGAAAAATCAACGACTGGAGCGCGTAAACGATTCCTGATGAAATTGTCCAGACAAAGGTTTTGCCCTCAAGTCCTGTTTCTTTTCCCAGAAATAATCTCTTAAGCATAAAATCCTACTGCGCGGCAGCTTCCTTGGCCGCAAGGTACTCGTTTATATGCGCCTCAAGCTCATTGGGGTCGATTCCGTGAACCATAGCCGCCTCGCCAAGCGTCTCGCCCTGAGCGGACGGACATCCTACGCAGTGCATTCCCGCTCCCATAAGAATTCCCACTATTTCGGGGTCAACCTGAATAAGGTCGTGAATTATCATATCCTGACTTATTTTTGCCATTATAAAATCCTCCTGTCGTATATATTATCGCCCGAAACCGAACGCATTATAATTATATAATATAGTTTCCGTATATTCAATGTAAATTTTTCCGTTAAAATTCTGTCTGAAAATTTCCATTAATTATAAGCTATAATTTGCTTGTCTTATTCGGAATAGTATTATATAATACATTCATGGAAGAAAACATAACATATAGGAGGTTTTAACTATGGCATACGTTATTTCAGACAGCTGCATCAGCTGCGGCACCTGCGCATCAGGCTGCCCCGCAAATGCAATTTCACAGGGAGATTCCCAGTATGAAATCGACAAGGACACCTGCCTTTCCTGCGGCGCTTGCGAGGCTTCTTGCCCTGTCGGAGCAATCTCAGCAGAATAATTGAGATTATAGAGCGTAACTACATAAACGGCTGTCACCGGTTAAGGTGGCAGCCGTTTTTATTATATTCTTCTTTTTCGCTTTTTCTTCCAGCCGCGTCCCTCGCTGTACGCCGCCGCTTCACGGCTGCTGCGCTGACAACTCCGGATTGCCTCGTCAAGCTTTTTGAATCTCTCGTCCTCAGACTCCTCCTTAAGGCGCAGCAAATAGTCCATTTCCTTGATAACCTTTTCGCTTACGGTGTAGCTTATCTCATCCTTTAAAACGACATTGTTTTCCCTGAGGGATTCCGTGACGATTCCGCCGATTATCGCCCTGAACTGTTCAAGCTTATCGACATGCGCGGGCTCCCTCTGCGCCGTCACGGGAGACGATACCTCCGTACCCGTTACACACGCAACCGCCGCTTCGGACCCGGCGGTCTGAGCTTCCGTTACACTCACGGAATCCGCCGTTTCGGAGGTAGTTTCAGGTTTTACGTCGTCAAGCTTAAGGTTAAGCTCGCTTTTACCTTCAAGCTCGGATTTGATTGCCTTTAACTGATAGCCCTTCTCCTTAAGCTCCTTTATTTTACAGAAAAGCTTTATATGCTCCTCCGTATAGTAACGGTGTCCTAGCTCGTTTCTCGGAATATTTAATCCGAGCTCGTCCTCCCAATATCTTAAAACATGCGATTCAAGTCCGGTCCTCGCCGAAGTTTCGGAAATTATGTATCGTCTGTCGCCCATATTACTGCCCCTTTTATAATTATTTCATATATATATTACTCCTTGTCCGATTTTTTGTGGGGTGTAAATGTATGACGAATTCTTACAAAAAAATACCGCAGCCGACATTTCCTCCGGCTGCGGACAAATTTTTATGATGTTCGTTCCCTGCTGATTTCAAGATTGGCGAATTTTGTAAAATCGGGAATCCACGCTAGATTCACGGTTCCGGTGGGGCCGTTTCTCTGCTTGGCGATAATAATTTCCGCCTCGCCCCGGCGGTCGGTATCCTTGTTGTAATATTCCTCCCTGTATATGAACATTACCACGTCCGCATCCTGCTCGATTGCACCCGACTCCCTCAAATCCGAGAGCATAGGTCTTTTGTCGGGACGGGATTCAACCGCGCGGCTGAGCTGCGAAAGAGCGATTACCGGAACATTAAGCTCGCGCGCAAGACCTTTAAGCGCGCGTGAAATCTCCGAAACCTCCTGCTGCCTGGACTCGCTTTTGCCGCCCCCGACCATTAACTGGATATAGTCTATGATAATAAGCCCGAGGTTACTGTCCCTTTTGAGCTTACGGCATTTACTGCGTAACTCTCCGATGGAAATTCCCGGTGTATCGTCTATAATCAGTTTGGACATACCGACACTTGATGCGCCCTCCGCAATGCTCGCCCATTCTGCCGGAGAAAGATTTCCGGTTCTTATATTTTTGGAATCGACCTTCGATTCCATTGAAATAATTCGGTTTACAAGCTGAAGCTTTGACATCTCGAGACTGAAAATCGCCGTCGTAACGTCATGCTTTACCGACACGTTCTGGGCAATGTTTAGCACAAACGCCGTTTTGCCCATTGACGGTCTTGCCGCTACGAGAATCAAATCCGAATTCTGCAAACCCGCCATTTTGTAGTCGAGGTCGGTAAAACCCGTCGCGATTCCCGTTATTTTGCCGCCCGCATTGGACGCCGCCTGCATACGATCCAGTGCCTCGATTACTACCTCTCCGATAGGCTGGAATTCCCCGCTTCCTCCGGTCTGCGTAATGGCGTTTACGTTTTTTTCGGCGTTAAAAAGAACGTACTCAAGCTCGTCCCTGCCGCCGTAGCAGCTTTCCTCTATGTCCTGCGCGGCTTTGATAAGCCTGCGCATGGTTGCTTTATCCTTAACAATTTTCGCGTAATGCCTGATATTGGCAGAGGTCGGAACCGACGTGAGTATGTCACGCAGAAACTCCATTCCCGAAATCTCGGGGGGCGCACCGTTTTGCCGGACCTTTTCCTGCACCTGAATCAAGTCCGCCGGCTTTCCCTCTCCGTGAAGCTGCGCAATCGCTTCAAAAAGGATTCCGTACTGTCCCGTATAGAAATCCTCCTTAAGCAGCATATCGGCGGCGGCAGCCACCGCTTCCTTATCCATAAGCATTGAGCCGATAACCGCCTGCTCCGCCTCAACGCTATGCGGCATCACGCGCTTAACAAGCGCTTCATCCATTATAAGTATCCTCTCCGAAAGGCTATGCCTCCCTTACCCTTACGTTAAGCTTGGCAGTTACCTCTCTGTGCAGCTTTATGTTCACGATGGATGTTCCCACCGTTCTGATTGGCTCATCGAGAGAAATTTTCTTCTTGTCAATCTCTATTCCGTGCTGCTCCTTAAACGCCTGCGCAATCTCCTTGGTAGATACCGAACCGAAGGTTCTGCCGTCCTTACCTGATTTAATCGAAAGCTCAACCTCAAGACCCTCTATTTTTGCCGCAAGCTCCTTTGCCTCCTCAAGCTGCTCCTTAGCCACCTTTTCCTCATGAGCCTTCTGGAGCTTCAAATCGTTCATATTTTTGGCATTGGCTTCAATTCCCAATTTTTTGGGCAAAATAAAATTTCTCGCGTAGCCGTCGCTGACCTCGACGGTCTGTCCTTTTTTGCCCAATGTCTTAACGTCCTGCAATAAGATAACTTTCATTATATCGAACCCTCCTGTATCATCTGAGTCAAAGTGTCTTTTATAAGCGTAATCGCCTCTTCCATATCCATGTCCTTAAGCTGTGCCCCGGCAATCGTCATATGACCGCCGCCGCCGAGTTTTTCCATAATGAGCTGGACGTTGACTTCATCTATCGAGCGCGCGCTTATATAAATCTCGTTGTTATAGTATGTCAGTACAAAAGAAGCCTTTATACCGGATATGTTTAGCAGCTCGTTCGCCGCCTGCGCCCCGACAATCGTAGGGCTTTGCAGTCCCGCGCTCGGGCATATGGAAATCGCGTAATTGTCGCGGTAAACCTCGGAATGCCTTACAGCCTCCGCCTTCGCCTTGTACTCCGTCATATCGCTTCTCAAAAGCTTGCGCACCCTCACAATGTCCGCACCGCTTCTTCTCACAAAGGCAGCCGCCTCAAAGGTTCTCGCACCCGCTTTATTGGTAAAATTATTCGTATCTATGACAATTCCCGCGTAAATCGTATCCGCCTCAATCGGCCTTATCCTTATATTGTCGCATATATACTGCAATATTTCCGCAACCATTTCGCACGCCGACGAAGCATACGGCTCAATGTAAGAAAGCGTCGCGTTTTCCACCGGCTCGCTGCCCTGCCTGTGGTGGTCGAATACGACCGTGGTTTTACATTTGCCGATTAGCTCCGGACACTCCGTATAGCTTCTCCGGTTTACATCGACAATTACAAGCAGCGTGTTCGCCGTTACTTTGGTAAGAGCCTCGTCGCTTGTAACAAAAAAGTCCTTATCGTAATCCGAGCTGTTTTTGTATAAATCGACAATCGGCTGAAGCGAGGTGGTCACATCGTTAAGAACTATATTCGCCTTTTTATCGAAAACCCGCGCCGCCGCATAAATTCCGACAGCCGCGCCAACCGCGTCAACGTCGCTTATTTTGTGTCCCATAATCAGCACGTTATCCGTAGCCTCAAGAAGCTCCCTGAGAGCGTGCGCCTTAACGCGCGCCTTGACACGTGTATTTTTCTCAACCGAATTTGTCTTGCCGCCGTAATATGTAACCTTGCTGCCTTCACGCACCACGGTCTGGTCGCCGCCGCGCCCGAGCGCCAAATCGATAGCCGCCCTTGCCATATCGTAATTATTCATAAACGAGCCGTTCTGCGCTCCGATTCCGATGCTCAGCGTGACCGACATTTCATTGCCTATATTGACGGATTTCACGTCCTCAAGTACACTGAATCGGTCCTCTCTGAGCTGCTCCAGATATTTGTATCTGAACACAACAAGATATTTATCCTTTTCAAGCTTCTTGACTATTCCGTTGCCGCCCGATATGTATTTGTTGATTTTCCTGTCAACAAGAGCCATCAGAAGGGAACGGCGCACCTCATCGATACTGTCAAGCGCCTCGTCAAAATTATCAATATAGATAAGCCCTACCACGCCGCGCTCGTCATGCAGCTCCCTGCGGCATTCCGTGATTTCCGTTTCGTCAAAAAGGTACACTGCAAACAGCTTTGCGTTGCTGTCCGTTATCATAAATCCCGTATCACGGCTGATTCCCTCGGTGTCAACCGCTTCTATTGTGAGCCTGTAATTTCTGCCATTATAAACAAGGTGCGTTTCTATATTGGCTCCCATTATTACCTGCTCCAGCTTCATCTCCTCGGTTTCGGGAAAAATTGATGAAAGCGTGCGGTGATAGCTGTCCTTGCTTACAATCTCCGCAAAAGCGTTGTTGAGCCATATTATTTTGCCGTCCCCGTCCAACAGTCCGTACGGAACCACAAAATCGTCTATCATTTTTTTCTGCATCTGTGCATAGCCTGACGCAAAATCAATTATTCCTTTTATAAAAAAATTACGTTTTAACAGTATAAAAATAATAAGCGCAAGCAGATACATAAGCAGCGCCACCGTCAAAACAACCGCCGCCCGTATGCTGATAAAATACACTCCGACATTCACAAGCGCAAAAAACACGGCTGCGAACATAGGCCAAAGCATATACGCCTTAAGCGCTCCCTTCATTTTTCCAAGCGGACTGTTCATAAAATGCCTCTCTTTCCGGATTCCGACCGCAACGCGGCAAGCAGCGGCTTGCCGTTACCTGTTTTGGCACTGCTCATTGCTGTCACGGACATTATATCATAAAGTTTATGCTTTCACAAGAGCTTGAAAAGTCCCGTTTTTGCAGTGTTTGGTATATACAAGCTGATCGGACACCGTTTTTGAAGGTTGTTTATTACAATACCTAATGAAAAAAGGGCAAAACTGCGTAATCTCAATGGGCATCTTTATTGACGTAATGTAAATTAGATGATAAAATAAATAATAGTATAATAAAAGGAATAGCTGACGAGGGACCTAAGCATTTATCCACGCATGGATATTCGTGCAATATTTATTCGGATGCCGGTGTGTCACAGTTTACATCAGCTTTAATAAATAAGGATGTAATATTTATTCATAGTCACGGGGCGGAGGGGCTATTCACATTATCTCCTTCTGTGTGTGTTTACGGAAATCAAATTGCTTCATCCAGTATTTCTTCAAATGCCACACTTGTATATATATCGGCGTGTAAGACCGGTTTATCCAGCAGCACTTACGGAAATGTAGGTTCGGCTTTAGCGAATAAGGGAGTGGACAGCGTTGTAGCGTTTACGGAAAATGTTACCGCAATCACAGATACGGACGGCATACACAGGTTTAATTCCATAGTCGTATATAAGCTGGCCAATGGATATTCTATAAGTTCGGCATTGATGGCGGCAAAAACACAAATTTTTAAGGAAAGCAAAAAATATTGGGGAGCGGATTCATATATAATATATGGTGACTACTCAACGACCATCAATTAGGAGGCGTAGTTATGAATAAAAAAACAGTCAGAATTTTAATCGGAGCCTGCGCGGTGTGCGCCGCCGGATTTACGTTGGGGTATTCGCTGAAAACGGCTTTTAACGAAAAAGCTATTGCTGCGGAAGAATACAACCGTACTGAGATAAAAAAGGAGCGTTTTGCGGATATTTTCCCGACAGATATATATACCTATAATGGCAGTGCCGGCAGATATGCATTTATAAAAAAGAATAATTTGACGAAGTCGGCCAATGGCAAGGAAGCCTACCGCAGAAGCGACGATACCTTAAGCATTATGAAAAAAGTACTTGATTGCAAATATGATATAGAAGTGGTGGAGTTCTCGGAAGGATGCGTGATGTACGATGAATATAAGGATGGCTACCCGACGGGCGCATTTGCCGGCTTTGTATATGATGAAAACGGAGTTATGATTGAGGCGCACTTCACAGAGGGCAGCATATATGATTTCGATGAAGATGCAATGATAGCATACGAAGAAGCATACAGTATCGGAACAGAAGCATTGTATAAAAAGTACGGAGAAAATACAGAGCTGTATGTAACATCGGACGACTGCACATATGAGGTGATGTACAGACCTGACTTGAAAATGATGTGTTATTGCATAGAGAATGTAAACGGATATATGCACGGCAAGGACGGAAGCTTCGACGGCGAGGTCGTGTTTATCTTGTTTGTTTCCGTTGACGGAACGTATGCTGAAGTGGCTTCAACTTTGTGCTATTAAAATTATTGCAAAATAGCCGCTCAACCTATGATACGGGCCGGAGCGGCTATTTTTGCGCCTTATTATCTGCAGATGCTTTATAAAACGGAGCCGGTACATAACCGGCTCCGTTAATATTAAAGACATGCGCTGCTTCTTAACATTTCCTCTATTCTGAGAAGCCTGTTGTACTTGGCGACACGCTCGCTGCGGCTCGGCGCTCCGGTTTTAATCTGACCTGCGTTTACCGCCACGGCAAGGTCCGCTATAAAGGTGTCCTCGGTTTCGCCCGAACGGTGCGACACGATTACCTTGTAGCCGTTTTCCTGAGCGGTTCTGATTGCCGAAAGCGTTTCCGAGAGGGAGCCTATCTGATTCAGCTTTATGAGAATTGCGTTGGCGCAGCCAAGCTCGATACCGCGCTTGAGCCTTGCCGTATTCATGACAAAAAAATCGTCCCCGACAAGCTGTATGCGGCTTCCGAGAGATTTGGTTATCGCCGCCCAGCCGTCCCAATCCTCCTCATCAAGCGGGTCCTCGATTGAGCGTATCGGATATTTGCCGCAAAGCCCCTGCCAGTATTCGATAAGTCCGGCGGTGTCAAATTTTTTGCCGGACTTCGGAAGAAGATAGCTGCCCTTCTCCTGTCCCTTCCACTCGCTTGCCGCCGCGTCCATCGCAATCATAAAATCGCTGCCCGCCGTGTAACCCGCCTTCCCGATTGCCTCTACGATTACCTTAATCGCTTCCTCATCGTCAGCCAGATCGGGCGCAAAGCCGCCCTCGTCGCCGACCGCCGTATTCAGTCCGCGCGCCTTGAGAATGGAAGCAAGCGTATGGAATACCTCGGTACACCATCTTAAGCCCTCCGTAAAGCAGCACGCTCCCACGGGCATAATCATGAATTCCTGAATATCCACGTTGTTCGCCGCGTGCGCTCCTCCGTTCAGAATATTCATCATAGGCACGGGAAGTTTGACCGCGTTAAGCCCGCCGAGATACCTGTAAAGCGGAATATCAAGGGACGTCGCCGCCGCCTTTGCGGACGCCATCGAAACCGCCAGTATCGCGTTGGCGCCGAGCTTCTTTTTCTCGGGCGTGCCGTCCGCGTCGAGCATCACACTGTCGATTCTGGCTCCGTCCGTCACGTCCAGCCCGCATATTTTTTCCCTTATTACGGTGTTGACATTCGCCACCGCCTTTTCCACGCCCTTGCCCCCGTATCTTTTGGGATCGTTATCCCGAAGTTCAAGCGCCTCGAAAATTCCCGTGGACGCGCCGCTCGGCACCGCCGCCACACCCACGCTTCCGTCGCTTAAAAGCACCTCCGCCTCAACCGTGGGATTTCCCCTCGAATCGATAATCTGGCGCGCCGTAACATTGCTTATGACCGTTTTTTTCAAAATTAATCCTCCCTGTCTGCGATTATTGGGAGCTCCGTTACCAAGTAAAACAGAAACTCCCTGTTATTGTTTCCGACAACAGGGAGTTTAATTCTAAATTCTGTCATAAATTCATTTTTTTGCCTGACTCGGGCATCTTCCTCCTGAACAGCCCGGACAGTTACAGCCGCAGGAATTTTTTCCGGCTCTCTTATCCTTGACCATCCTGATAACTACCAGAGCGACAACCGCAAGCAAAATCACGCCGACAATAACCGAACCTATATATTCTTTCATGTAAAAATCCATCCTTCCCGTGAGAAATTCCGCCTCATGTTATTAGTATAGTCTAACCACAGTTAGTTGTCAATAATCAACGCGTGTTTTTTAAAAAAGAGGCGAAAAAAGCCTGAGAACCGGAAGAAATATACGCTTCGGCAAGGATTGGATTCTGCTCTTCTCATAGGTAACGCGGCGGCTTTTTTTAACCGTATCCATATAATCAGACTTGATATGCTCAATAACCTTTGAGCCGTATATCAGAACCGCGTTCTCATAGTGGTGCGCAAGGCTCCGGTAATCAAGATTAATCGTTCCCACAACGGCGAGCTTATCGTCAGCCTCAAAAATTTTGGCATGGACGAAGCCCGGCGTGTACTCGTATATCGCGACGCCCGCATTGGTCAGAACCTCATAATATGACCTTGTGAGCATGAAAGCGATTTTTTTGTCGGGAATGCCCGGCGTTATTATCCTTACGTCCACTCCGCTTTTGGCTGCGTTTACAAGCGCCGTCACCATCACATTGTCAAGAATGAGGTATGGCGTCATAATGTATATATGCTCCTTTGCGCGGTTTATCATATTGAGATATACGTTTTTCCCGACAGGTTCGTCGTCAATCGGATAATCGGTATACGGAATAAAATATCCGTCGTCGTAATCAAATTCGCGCGAGGGCGCAAATTCGTCAAAATCGTCCGCTTTCCTGAACGAGCCGTCCCACAGGGACAAAAACATCACGGTCATACTCCATGCCGCCTCGCCCTTAAGCATTATCGCCGTATCCTTCCAATGCCCGTAAAGCTCTCTGGCATTGATATACTCGTCCGCAAGATTTACGCCCCCGGTAAACGCCACATTGCCGTCAATAACGCATATTTTGCGGTGGTCGCGGTTGTTGTAGCGCGAGCCGTAAACCGTGACAAAGCTGTTGAACTCGTAGCATTTTATACCCTTTGCGCGCATTCTGGTCACAAAATCGGCGGGCATTTTAAGTATGCTGCCGAAGCTGTCGTACATAAAGCGCACCTCAAGACCCTGTGCCGCTTTTTTCTCAAGAATATCGATTATGGGATTTAACATCCGCCCTTCCTGAATTATAAAATACTCCATGAAAATGAAGCGCTCCGCCTTCTCAAGCTCTTCCAACATCACCGGAAGCATGTCCTCTCCGAGCGGAAAAAACCTCGCCGTCGTGTTCCGGTATGCCGGCGCGTCCGCCCGGTTAAGCAGATACTCCGTCTGCACATAAACGTCAAGGTCAAGTTCCTTTATCTCGTCATTGTAATACGGTCTGGAATCCAGCGCGTTCCTTGCCTTTTCCATCGTCCTTATATTCCGCGCTATCTCTCTTTTGCTGAAATGATAACGCCCGTAGACAATATATATTACTCCGCCGAACAGGGGAAACAGCATAATTACAATAATCCAGGGAATTTTGTAGACCGGATTTATGTCGGATTTTATTATATATAAAACAACGAGCACAGAGAAAATCTCAAACGCCAGATTTACATATTTGATAAACGGTCCCATCTGCTCTCTTAAGAAACCGAAGGACACAACTATCACCGCCACCTGCACGATAACCGCCAGTGCCAGCGCCGCCGTTTTTACAACAAAGGGAGACAATATTCTTTTATGTACCTTTTTATCCTTCATATAAAAATACCTCTGCTACACCGTATATCAGTCCTTTGCCCACTCGCGCGCGCATCTTACGGCTCTGTGCCAGCCCTTTAAAAGCTCCTCTCTTTTTTCCGGCTTCATCTCCGGCTCAAAAACCTTTTCAATCTGCCAGTTTTTCCTGATTTCTTCCTTATCCTTCCAGTAACCTACCGCAAGTCCTGCAAGATACGCCGCTCCGAGAGAAGTGGTTTCCGTAACCTTGGGTCTGTGCACCTTTTTCCCGAGTATATCAGCCTGAAAGCCCATTAAAAAATCGTTTACGCAGGCTCCGCCGTCCACCTTCAGCTCCTTAAGTTTTATACGGGAATCCTCCTCCATCGCGCATAAGACGTCCGCAACCTGATAATCAATCGCTTCAAGCGCCGCCCTTATGAAATGCTCCTTCCCGCAGCCTCTGGTGATACCGACGACAATGCCTCTTGCGTACTGATCCCAGTACGGAGCGCCAAGCCCGGTAAACGCCGGCACAAGATACACTCCGTCCGCTGACTCCACCGTTTTTGCGTATTCCTCGGACTGCGCCGCGTTTCTTATAAGCCTCATTCCGTCACGAAGCCACTGAATAGCCGCTCCCGCAACAAACACGCTGCCCTCAAGCGCATACTCAACCTCGCCAGTACCCGCCGCTACCGTGGTAATCAACCCATTTTTAGACTCTATCGCATTGCGTCCCGTATTCATAAGCAGAAAACAGCCCGTACCGTAGGTGTTCTTTGCCTCTCCCGGTTCAAAGCAGCACTGTCCGAAAAGAGCCGCCTGCTGGTCTCCCGCAGCGCCCGCAATCGGAATCCTGCCGCCGAAAACCGTTTCGTCGGTCATTCCGTACTCATAGCTTGACGGCATAACCTTCGGCAGCATACATTCCGGTATATTAAAATATTCCAGAAGCTCACTGTCCCAGCATAAATTGTGTATGTCAAAAAGCATGGTTCTTGAGGCGTTGGTGTAGTCCGTGACATGTACGGCTCCTTTAGTGAGATTCCATATGAGCCATGTATCCACGGTACCGAAAAGCAGCTCGCCGTTCTCGGCGCGCTCTCTTGCCCCGTCAACATTGTCGAGTATCCATTCTATTTTGGACGCGCTGAAATAAGCGTCGGGCATAAGTCCTGTTTTCTTTCGGACGCGCTCCGACATTCCCTCTGCCTTAAGACGGTCTATTCGCTCCGAGGTTCTCCGGCACTGCCAGACGATTGCATTATATACGGGCTTTCCGGTGCTCTTTTCCCATACGATTGTGGCTTCTCTCTGATTGGTTATT
>JAAVHB010000004.1 GCA_014799955.1 Butyrivibrio sp.
CTCATCGGAGCTTGCACGGTTGAGAGCGCCTGTGGGCTCGTCGGCAAATATCATCTTGGGATTGTTTATCATACTGCGGCAGATGCAGGCCCTCTGAAGCTGTCCTCCCGACACCTCGTTGATGTCGTTGTCGCCCACGCTGTCGATACCGAGCCTGCGCATAAGCGCTCTGCCGCGCTCCTCGGTCTTCCTGCGGCTCTCCTTATTCTTTTTCGACTTTACCGCAGGGAAAATGATATTGTCAAGCACCGAAAGATTTTTCATCATGTACATCTGCTGAAAAATAAAGCCCATTTCGTCAAGTCTGAGCCTTGCAAGCTCCTTATCACCGAGCTTTGCCGTTTCCCTGCCGTTAAAGAACACCTCGCCTGCGGTCACTCTGTCCATTCCCGAAACGCAGTAAAGCAGCGTACTTTTGCCCGAGCCGGAGGGGCCCATGACCGCTACCATCTCGCCCTCGCCAATCGTCAGGTCAATGTTTTTCAGCACATTGTTCTGACGCTTGTTCACGATATATGTCTTGCAAAGTCCCTTTGTCTGTAAAACCGTATTCATTATCTTGTCCTCCTTATTCTATGCTTGCCGTATCGGAAGCCTTGATTGTTTTTGTGTAAAGTGCGGTCAGGAACGAACCTATGACGGTCACGCCGATGAGAATTGCCGGGCATAGCACAAAAATCTCCACGGGATCAATGGCACATCTTATACCCGAAACATCACCTATCATAGAGCATATCCAGTTCATCATCGCATTGCTGACCGGCATGAGTACCGCTGTGGACAGGAGACAGGCGAGAATCGACACGAACACAAAGCGGAGCGTATGCTGTCCGATGACGCTGCCATTCCCGATTCCTATCGCTTTCATAAGAGCTATCTCGCTCTTTTCTTTTGAGATGAACGAGCGCTCCATAAGAATTACAATCATTGCAGTCACGAGCACGGTAATGAGCATTATCATTCGCTTGATAGCATTCAGCGTATCGGACATTTCTGTAAAGTATTTTATCATATCCGATGTCGAATACACTTGGTCGCCGCCGATAAGCTCTTTAATCTTCTCAATATTATTGTTGATCGTTTCCTTATCGGGATCGCCTTCAAAATGTATTTGCACGCCCATAGTACCGTTAATTGGCTGATCATCTAATTCAAAGTCCTTATAGAGCTTTGCCGAGTGACCGTTGAAGGAAGAATATCTTCCGGTGATGATAAATTCATATTCCCTGCCTCCAATTACCGCCGATATTCTGTCGCCAATCTGCGCACCAAGATCATTCATGGCATAGCCCGTCATAGCAATCTCATCATTCTTCTGCGGGGCGCTGCCCTCGTCACAGCGGAGTGTGTCATCGGTATCACCCTTTATTACTTCAAAGAATATTTTTGCTGTTTTGTCACCGTGAGCCGCTTCACAGTTTGCGTTAATTGTAATCGTACAACTTCCGGGCATCCCGTTATCGGCAAGCAGCTTCTCCGTATCCGAAATAATATCTTTATAGGTATCCTGTTCGACAAATATGCTTGCGTACGTTTCGACGTCCAGGATATGTGCTTCGCTGGTCGGAACGCCAAACAGCCACAATATCTTCTCGCTTTTGAGTGTCAGCGCAAAGTTTGACATCATCGTTATCATCAGCATACAAAGCGTGAAAATCACCGTGATGATACCGAAACGCTTCGGAGCGCTCAGTATGTCATTAAGTGAGAGAAATCCTGTTGCAGGCAGCTTTGAGTTCCCTAAATGCAGCAGACTCTTTCTGCCGAAACGCTCACCCGTTTGTCCGTCTCTCACAGCATCTATCGGAGAGAGCTTTTTTACTCTGCGTGTGCAGCCATAGCAGAACAGCAGAATGATCATAATGACTGCCGCTGAGCTTATCAAGCCCATTGCCGTACCGCTTTCACTGCCAAGCACCATATTCTCCGATACCGTTTTCATCATCATCATTTGCCCGAGCGGTATCGAACAGAAGAATCCCAAACCTGAGCCGACAACGGCTATCGCCAGATACTTGACAACGTACAGACCGCGTATGCTGCCGTTGTCAATACCGACCGCTTTCATAACACCTATCTCACGGAATTCCTCGCTTATCGTAAAGCCGATCGTAAACCGCAGCACCATAAACGCGGTTATCATAAGTACGATGCTGATGACCATCATGATATAGGCTGCGAGCATATCATACAGGTAGATGTCCTTTTTTTCATCTTTTGTGGCAACACTTACACTGTCATACTCCTTGGCAAGTTCCCTGATTGCCGATATATCAGAAGTTGTGATATAAAGCTGCTTATAATTCATCGCATGAACAGCTTCGTCCTTGTTCAGATAGTCATAATCGGCGGAATTGATAATGAGCATTGGGTTTGAAGCGCTGTCTGAGTTGAACACCGCACCCTTTAAGCGTCCCATATATTTCAGTGTGAGCCGGCATTCGCCGATTTCCAGTACAATTTCATCTCCCTTTGCAATATCCATATCCTGCAAAAACTGCGAGGTACAGTAAAAACATCCCCTGTCTACGCTTTCAATGACATTATTTTCCTCATCAAAATATTTGATACCCATTTCATCATCTGAAATCAGCATTGCAGGGTTGATGAAGTTATCAAGCTTTTTGCCCTTGTGCTTGAAAAATTTCGAGCTGTACACGCAAAGCCAGTTTTCGGTCTTTACTTCATCGACACAGGTCATCGCCCTGATTTTTTCCTCGGCGTCATTTTCTCCCGAAATAAACACAACAGCATCGGGAACGCCCGATACGTCAAAATAATGATCGATACCTCCTGTAACGGCTATAATATTGTTCACCGCCGCTGCCGCAAACATTGAGCATAAAATGACAAACAGCAGCAGAATGATATTCATGGTTTTCTTGCGTTTCAGATCTTTCTTCAGTATCCTCCAGAACATAGTGCATACCTCTTTTCATTTATTCGGTTTTCTCTATGTTCTGAATTATAACATATCAATTCTTAACAAATCTTTAACTTTTTCCGGAACGTAAAGATGAATAAATTTAAGGGAGCCCTGCCGGATTTCCCGTCAGAGCTCCCCATATTTAGGAAGTCTATTACGCTGTTTTTAATCTGCTGCGTCTGCATCGTCTATTATTCCTATTTCGTCCTCGCCGTCGAATTTCAGGCGCTCTCCTTCCTGATAGACAAGCTCGTAGCCCTTATGGTTTTCTATTACATATTTCTTGAACTGCACGGTTTGCTCCTCTCCGATGAAAAAGGCCTTTCCGCTGTTCAGAATATTCGTAATCAGATACCCGTCGTCCGTAAGCCAGAAGGAGCTGTCCTTAAATCCAAGCAACGGAATATCCAGACTGATTCTTATTGTTGACGGAAGAGTATGCTCGTTCAAATCCGCCGCCCGGGCTTCTCTGTTGTCAAAAATCAGACTCCGTATTACGTTTACGTCAACACTGTCATATTCTATTGCGGAAAGCACGTTAATATGCGGTTCGTAATAATAGTCTACCGGACCGAACGTCATGTTTTCCTCAAGGCTCATAGCGTCGAGAAACTCTCCAAGAGTTGCTGAGCGGTATCCGCTGTCAATATAGACATAGTTTCCTTCGTATCCATCAATTTGCACCGCAACGGCGCAGTCCTTAAGTACGCCCTTTATCTCAAAAGCTCTGCCGGTAACGGTCCGCAGCATATCGTCATTTTCCGCAGCCAAGTCAAATCCCCTCAGAGTATACTCGCCTATATACTCCCCGAGCTGTTCCTCCGATACGGAAACGGATTTTGAAGAATACTGCTCCTCGCCAAACAGCAACGTGTGATACTTCTCGGTGACAGTCATTTCTTCCCATTTTATATATGATGGGTCGGAAATATCAACAGCATCGGGATGCATAACCTTATCATCCGTATAATACCGTGTTCCGAGAACCGTATTTTCCGTATTCCCGTCTGAAGGGGCAATTCTTTGTATTCCGAAAAAGACAAGCGCCGCTGACAAAACGCAGGCGGCAGCCGCCCCGAATTTGATAATAAGAGAAGCCGAATCTTTTTTCCGTGCTCTGAGCTCGCCGACCTTTTCCACCATATCGGCATCCAGCCCGTTTAAAGCATTGTTAATTATTGTTTGCTTCATAAAATATATCCCTCCTTTATAAGGTGCTCCCTGAGTCTGCGTCTCGTGCGGTACAGCATACTTTTAGCCTTTGCCTCGCTCATACCGCAGTAAGCCGCCGCTTTTTTGAGCGAATCCATATAATAATACCGTCCGATAAAAAGGCTGCGCGCCTCCTCGGGAATTCCGCGAAGATAAACATTGATTGCCTCCACGAGCTGACTAAGCTCCATATCCTCGTCCACCCGGTCATTGTCGGAAATACATTCTTCAAGCTCCGACAGCGACACGGCGTACGCTCCGCCAAACCTCTTTTGGCAATACTTTTTCTCCGCCCGCTTTACGCATATCCGCCGCACCAGCATAACAAGATACGTCCTCAGGACCTCCGGTTTGTGAGGAGGAATGGAATTCCACGCCGCAAGATAAGCTTCGTTTACGCACTCTTTGCAATCCTCGGTATCACGGAGAATGTTATACGCGATTTTTGCGAGATAGCGTCCGTACTTTTTTTGGCTTTGCTCTATCGCTTTTTCGTCACGGTTCAGGTAAAGCCCGACAATCTCATTATCCTGCATCCTGTTTCCTCCTCCCGTTTCGTTTTCAGGCGCCTTCACTTATATATCTACGTTTTCCTTGCCGTCGGTTTTATAATACCATATTATTTTTCATAAATTCTGCCGAATAATAAAAAACCGTCCTCCCGCGAACGGTAAGGACGGTTTTATCTGCTATTTTATTTACGGCTTGCTAAATTCGCAAATATTGAATATACTGTTTATGGTAGAAATAATTGAAAAGGATATTTATATGAAGCTTTTTGCCTCGATAGCGGTTATCGCAAACAAAATCAAAAAGGATTATGTAAGCGCCTTTGCGGCGCAGTCCTCTCTTTTTATAATTATGAGCTTCGTGCCGTTTCTGCTGCTGCTCATGATGCTTATTAAATATACCCCGCTCACGGAGGAGACGCTTCTTACCGTGATAAACAATATAGCGCCCGACGCTTTCAAGGCGAGCCTGAGCTCAATGGTTCACGAAATTTACTTAAACGTGAATCCCACCGCATTCCTGATCGTTATCGTATCCGTGCTGTGGACGGCGGGAAAGGGCTTTAACTCTCTTATAGAGGGGCTTAACTCCGTGTTTGACATTACCGAGCACAGAAACGGTTTCGTGCTGAGGCTTTATTCGATTCTTTATACGCTCGTTTTTGCCGTTATCATCGTCCTGTGCCTGATTATATTCATTCTCGGCTCGCTGATTCTTGATTTTTTCAACAAGCATCTGCCGTTTGTCGGACGGATAATCGAAACCATAATGAATCTGAGGACGCTGATATCCGTACTGCTTTTTACGCTCTTTTTCACGTTTTTGTATGTGGCGATTCCGAGCAGGCATACCAAAATCAAGCGCCAGATTCCCGGAGCCCTGTTCTCGGCAGTGGGCTGGACGGGATTTTCGTTCTTTTTTTCGCTGTATGTAAACTTTTCCCAAAATCTCTCGATACTTTACGGAAGCCTTGCGACCATAGTCTGCGCTATGCTCTGGCTCTATGTCTGTATGTTTATATTCCTTATCGGCGCGGAAATAAACCTCTATGTCGAGCAGTGGAACACGGACAAATCCGTCGAAAATGCAACCGACATCACTCACTCTGATACACATCAATAAGCTCTATGCCGTCAAAGAAAAATTTCAGTATTTCATCATAGCTCATTCCCGACGCAACCATATTTGACACCGCGTTCTGGCTCATCCCTATCCCGTGGCCGTAACCTCCTCCGGTAATGTCATAGCCAACTTCGCCGTCCTCCTCATATTCCTCAAACATGCAATAGGCGCTCGGAAGTATGTAAAAGGTGGTCGTATCGCCTTTCAGGAGCGTAATCGGATTGTCCCTCGGGCTTAAAAGGTATCTTATGTTAAGCTCGTTTACAACCCTTACGACAGCCTCCGTGCCGTATATAACCATTGCCGTTATCGCTCCGCCCGTGCTTCTCTCAAGAACCTCTATTTTTGTAACCTTACCGACATTCCTTATTTCCTCGCTCACCCATTCGCCGTTCTTCTGAATCTGAATATTTGCGGGGTTGGCGCAGTACCTCGAATAAATATATTCGTTTACGCTCGTGCTTATCTCGGAATAGGACATTCTGACCTTCCACCTGTAATACCCGAAGCCGTAATCAAAATCCTTTTCGTCCGTATTTTTTATGAATTCCGCAAAGCTTTCCTCTGAGGACAAATTCATATCCTTATGCTCGGGATTCACGCTTTTGGCAAGAAGATACGGGGTTCCTCCGGTGTTTCCTCCCCATACCGAGGTATCCGATGTGCTGCCGCAGGAGGTAGAATAGTAATATGTCGATATGGGATTGCCGTCATACGCCGCCACCTCGCCGTAGGTTTCCCTTACAGCCTCCGTCGAGTCCTCCTGCTCATTCACGTTATTGTATACCTGAAAATTAACGCTGTCGTCCACATGCGCTCCGTATTTTGCGTAGGAATTCCCCTTAAGCTGCCTGTATGCGTAGCTTCTCGCGCAGACCGCCTGAACCTTTAGCGCCTCGACTCCGAAGCGGTTGGGCATCTCGCTCGGAACCACGGCGTACAGATATTCCTCTATCAGAACGTCGTTTACCAGAACAAGTCCCTCGTCGTATTCCGCCACCTCAAGCCTTCCGCGGTATTCGGGAGCGCCCTGAGCCTTTTCAACGCTCATCACCCTGATTTTTCCGCCTATGTCCTTAGGCTCCACGATAACGCGCCCCTGCTCCAGAAGCGAAGCTCCCTTGTATATGTCCACAATATCACCAGCCTTATGGACTTCCTCTTTATCCCCGCACCTGACCGTAAAATCCGTCGTTCCGGTCAGCGAAACTCTTTCGTGAAAAATAGAAGTAAAGCCCGTAGACATAACGAGAACCCTTATGTTGTCCGCGGTAAGCGTCCTCGAAATCACGGCAGCGCAGATTTTGCGGTCGGCGACAACAAAATCCGACAAATCATATCCGACAAGGATTTCCGACGGATTTACCTCCTCGATTATTCCGTAGGTCTTATATACGTGAAAGTCGTCGTCAAGCTCCAGAACGCCGTAATTTTCAAGCTCTATCCTATTATCCGATACCATGAGCACCTTACCGCCTATCGTATCGTTTTTGAGCGAAACCGATTTTACTCTCCCGCCGCTCATATATATATCTCCGATGGTCTGTGAAAAATCAAGTTCAAGCTTTCCGACCGCAAACTCCCTTTTTATTCCTCCGATATACGCGACAAGGCGGTTATCTCTGCCCTCCTCAAGCCACACGTTGCGGTACACGACGTCGTCCGAAAGCTTGATGATTACGTTGATAATCTCGTTGTTTTTGACATACGCAAGAATTTTGCAGTCTATATACCGGTCAAGCGCAAGTCCTTCAAAGCCGTAAACTCCGTTCGTGGTTATCGCCTGCCATTTTGCCGCCTGCTCCGTGTTTGAGGGCGTGCCGGATATTATAAGCTCCTCCTGCTTCACTCCGCTTTCAGAGCCGTATACCGCCGCAAGATATTTGTAGATTTCATTGAAATCCTCTTTTGTTATTTTTTTATTCTCTTTATATTTAAAAGGATTGATTCCCGTTGCCTCGTCCGCCGCTTCGCCGGAAATTCCCTTTACCGTGAAATACTGCCGCAAATCTCCGTAGGTGAAGGCCTTGTATGCCTCCTTTTCGCTTCCGAAATCACCATAGCCCTTTGCCTTCATAAAATTTATGTATTTTTCATACCACTCTCCGCTGCCCTTGCCGTCAAAGCAATCCGGCGCCTGTTCGGCTCCCGCCTTGTCCGTTTCCAGAAGAACAAGCATTTTGGACGCGATGCTTCTGGATATACGGTTGTCCTCCCTGCGCCCCATTGACAAAATAAGCAGCGCGGCGGTCAGCGAGAACACTCCTGCAACCGTAACGATAAGAAGTAATCTTTTTTTATACATAAGAAGCTCCCCCTAAAAACTATGGCTTGTTCAATTCTATTACGGCTATAATAAAAATAGACCTGTTTCCAGGTCTATTTTTATATGCCCCAAAATGCCGGTTCCTATGATTTTGACGCCTAGCCACAGCTAGGTGGGTAACCGCAAATAAGCTTCTGCCTTCCACTGCAAAACGGAGGCCTGACATCCACTTAAAGATATAGGAATCCCTTTAATCAAATGTAGGTTCAAAACTATAGGAATTATCGAACATTTCAGGAAACATACCTAAGCTTTATCATAAACTTAGTATACTATATCCTATGCGTTTTTTCAACATAAAATGCAAAAAATACAAAGTAAAACAATGGAAAAAACAGGCTTTTAAAGCGTTGCCGCCTCATCCACAATCTTCTTGAGAGCCTCAAGAGCCTCGTCGGGAAGCTTGTCGTATCCCTCGTTGGCAGCCGCGAAGTTCTCAACCGCGCTCACACGGTTCTGCATAGCGTTCTTAAGGCTGTTCACATAGTCCTTATCACTGAGGTCAGGTGTGAAATCTCCGGTCTTGCCCGACCAGTCGTTCATAATCTCGATATCGGAGAAAGGTCCCCACTGTGTGAAGTTTGCCTTCTTCTCTACGATTGTTTCAAGGATTCCGAGCGTATCTTCCTTCTGGCACTTATGTCCCATGAAGTCTCCGGTATTGATTATATAGCAGTCAACGTTCTTCTCCTCAACGAGCTTCTTGAACTTAACATAATCGTTTACGAGCGGATAGGTTCTGAAGGGGTTAGCGTAAGGCACGATACGAAGCGCGTTCATATCGGTTCCTGCTGCGACACGCTCTGCGGTTGAGGTCTTGGTTGCAAGAGTTGCGCCCATAACCGCTGCAAGAGCCGCGCCCTTAAGCTTTACAACCGGAGGAAGCGTAGGGTCCTTCATAATCCAGAAAATTGCGTTTACGGGAGCGTCAATCTTGTCTACGCGGTTAGGCGACCAGAGCTTTGATTTGATTGCGCGTCCGTTTCCGTTACGAATATCCTCCGTTACAAGCTGAATCTTGCCCTCGCTGTCCATTGTAGCCGAGCAGTTCTGAACCGTGATAAGGTACTTGTTATCGGGGCAGCCCGTAGGATAATCGGAGGTTTTGTCAAAATAGGTAGGCTCAAGCGCAATTGACGCGCATGTATCGGCATTGATAATAAATGCGTCGTCGTGAAGAACCTTTATCGCGGGATACTTGTCTCCGTGCTTTGCATGTGTGAGCGTTGACTTTCCGGAGCCTGACAGTCCGTATACGGAAGCAACGTACTTTGAGCCGTCCGCAAGCGTGTACTCCTTCTGTCCGCCGTGGCAGGAAGCATATCCGTTTCTGTTGGCAATCGCCCATGCCATTGTGAGCGTTCCCTTCTTATGCTCACCGAAATACTTCATTCCGAGAATACATGCACAGTTCTGGTCAGTATCGAAATAGCAGAGCGTAAGCGGATCGCTTAAGCAGCTGTAATCAACATCGGGTCTGTTGCCGGGTACCCACTGAGGATCCGAGAAAATATAGATATCAGGCTCCTTGCCGTCTCCGACTGCCTTTGAATCCTTGTACATCTTAACATATTCGTCCGACATATACTGGAAATTGAGCATCCAGTTGTAAAGAAGGTTCTCCTCTCCTTCGGGAATAAGAAGGTGAGCCTTAACCATGAACTCGGGGTCAAGTCCTACGAAAACTTCCGCATGATACATTGTCTTCCAGCGTGTTTCGTAAATAGCGTCCATAGCCACCTTGTCAAGCTTAGCGCTGTCCACTCCGGGGAAGCCCTTTATACGGCGTGCAGCAGCATAACGTCCGGTTACGGCTCCGTCGTTGAAAAGAAGCACCTTTGCGTCTCTCTCAAGTCCGAATTCCTCTCCTCTATAAACAGGCATATCGGTAACGATTGTACCGGGTGAATTCTTCGCCAATTCATACGCTTCCTTGAGTGTATTTACCTTAACCACATTGTTTCCGTAGAATGCAGCCTCGATAATTGAGCGGGTTTTGGAAAAACCGACCTTACCGGCTCCGATTTCTTCCAAAGGGTAGTAAGCTTTTGTTGCCATGTAAATTATCCTCCATTCTTTTAATTAGGCAGTCCTAGTGAAATACCCCGCAGCAAGCTACGGGGTATCATAGCTTGAATGCGCAGCAAGTTGCGGGGTATTCACCCTCGCGACAGTCGCCAAATGTCTGCAAGCAGCCACTTGGCTCGTTGCTCGCGGGAATCAATTTCATAAAATTTCTAAAATATTATCTCATTATCGACATTAAAAGTCAATAGAGTTTGTTGCAGTTTGGATGCAGCTCCTGCTTTCATTCCGTTTTTTTGCAGTATAGGGCGTACAACCCGTCAACCTCCGACACTTTTTCATATCCGTTCATTAGTATAAAGCTCCTGTCCGCGGCGGTAAGCCCGTCGTACCTTAAATCAAGCACAAGATAATCCGCAGCTATATTTTCCTCGTGTATCGTCGGATACGAATACAGCTCCTTGCGGTCCGACAGATGAGCGATAAAAAATGTCGAAGCGCTCACGGACGCGTCCTTCGGTATGCTTTCCATAACCTCATTAAGAATTTTTATATTTCCCCTGTTGTAGATATACGAGTCGATATAATAGCTTTTCGAAAGTCCGGCAACCGGCATGACGATGACAGCCGCGCAGATTGCAAGCGCGCACATAAATCGCCTCGCCTTCTCCGACAGCTCGGCATAGTTGGATATCGCAAGATATGTCAGTATCGCCAGGGTGCCGAATGCGTACTGAAAATAAATCGAATACTGATATACATAATCCGTCGCAAGGTTAATTATTATTATGGGCAGTAAAAGAATAAATTTGGAAACCTTCTTTGTCGCCGCCGGAATAAATCCCAAAGGAACAAGCATATAAATTATGAACTGATATTTTTTCTCCTTGAAGCATTCGCTGAGCACATACGCGGGATTGGAGATAAAATTCCTGATGACGTCCATAAGTCCGCCGCCGTCCCCTACCATATAATTCTCGTATCTGTAGCTCATTACTCCCAGTCCGTACCGCTGCATAAAAATCATAACTGTCAGAAAATAAGCCACACCGAATATAAGCATAATTGCGCCCTTGACGTATTTACGCTTTCCGATAATTACGTACAGTCCTATGCAGGCAATATACATGGGCGCGTCCTCTTTTACGAGAACCGTCAGCACCGACATAACAATCATGCCCTTTAAGTCGTCTTTTTCGATAAAATAAAACAGCCACAGTAAAAGCGGAACAAGAAAGCAGTTTTCATGCAAATCGTAATAGCATCCTGTCGCCAGCACGGGAAACAGCGCAAAAATAACACCGAATGCCGCCGTTGCGCTTTTGCTCAGATTAAACTTGCGGCAAAGCAGATAAACCGGAATGATTCCGCTCGCAAGCGTGATAACCTGAAGCACCTGAAGCGTCGCGGGATACGGAAAGATGAAATATATAGGAAGATATATATAATATATGGGTGAAAAATGCACCGCGAAATGGGATAAAAGCCTTTCGCGCTCCACCGTCGTTACGGGCTGAAAGCTGTCCCTCATATTATGGAACATCTGTGCCCATATGCCGAAATCAAATGCAGGCGAGGAATAATTTACATACCGAAGAACCGTCGTCGTTCCGGCAATTCCCATATAAAAGGCGGCGGCAATCACATAAATTATCGCAACCGTGCCTTTCTTCTTTATGTCCGCGAAGGTCTTTGTCTTATTCACGGCATAAACCACGGCGATACCGAGAAACGCAAGCAGTCCTATAAGATAAGCAAGCTCCGAATCGGTCTTTATCGTAATCATTCCGTACAGCGTCACAAGAATCATCGGCCCGTAGGCCTCCATCCACGAAAAAACCTTAAGATAACCGAGCGCACAGAAAATAATCAGAAACAGCAGCACAAAGCACAGATACATGGCTATATTGATTTCCGCCGCAAATGCTGCCGAATTAAAGACATACTGCGACTTAAGGCAGAACATAACGGCAGTCAGAAGCCAAGCCATAATGATCCTGACCATCATTTTTTCCAGAGTGACACTCTTCTTAAAATTTATCCAAAATTCCCGCATTATCTTAATCTCCCGCATTCAAATCTTGCTTTCATCTGCAAACAGTAAAGCAAGCTGTTTAATCTTTCGTCAACAGTTCCCTCTCCGACGGTAAAATCCATTGAAACTGCTATGTCGCTTATAAGCTTATCGTCAACCTTACTTCTTATACTGTTAAGGTATTCCATCTTCTCCTTGCAGCCGTCCCTGTCAAAAAACTCCAGCAGATACGGATTTACTCCCTCCTGCAAATCCAAGCCTTCCTTCGGCTCTCCGTCAGCCGCCTCGGTTCCGCTCTCCCTCTCCTCGGACTGCTTTGGCATTACGGTCTGCTTTGTATGCTCCACATATGCAGTTTCCGGCTCCACCTTCTCAAATCTGTATTTCTGAGCCGCGTCGGGATATTTTTCTCGGTCAACCTCGCTCATAAACATATCGTAGGGTCTTACATACACACTGTAATCCCCGTAAAGCGCCTGATAGACCACCATTTTCTCCCGTGTTTCAGAATGATATGCCACCGCAACAATCTGGTACAGTTTGTTTTTGAAATGCCTGAATTTATCTCCGGGCATAATTGTCCTCAAATCGCTCATACTCTTCCCCTTTCCTTAAGCTTCCCCGTGACAGCAAACCTCAGCCGCGCTTCACTAAGCATTCATATTATATAACAAAACACACAAGAAATCAATACAACCTGATTTTCGGCAATATCCTGTACTTCATATCAGTTGAGTGGGGAAGATTTATCTTCTCCTACTCACCGCGCGACCCGTGCGCCGCTTCAGCGGCATATACCCATGCACGGGTCTGCGCATATAAAAAAGCCGCCAAACGGCGGCTTTTTCATTATTGGGAACAATCTATTGTGTTTAACTCTTACGAGCTAATGAAAGGCAATCCTTTTTACTGCTTTATCTCTTTTTGGTCAATCCGTAGATACCAAGAGCTGCGAAACATACTCCGGAAATTCCGAAAATAAGCTTGAAAATATCGGCATGAGAATTATCTCCGGTATCCGCCTCTACCTCTCCCTTTCTTCTCGGTCTGGTAGGCGGCTCCTCAGGTGTGGTATCCTCATCATTCTCAACCTCAGGAGTTCTTGTTATAATCTCAATAGGCGGTTCTTCCGGCGGAGTTGTTGTTTCCTCGGGTTCCGTGGTTCCTTCCTCGGGAGTCGTTGTCTCCTCAGGTGTTGTGGGTTCCGTGGTTCCTTCCTCAGGTGTTGTTGTCTCCTCGGGTGTTGTGGGTTCCGTGGTTCCTTGCTCAGGAGTTGTTGTCTCCTCAGGTGTTGTATCCTCGGGAGTCGTCTCCTCGGGTGTTGTCTCCTCAGGTGTGCTTTCCTCGGGAGTCGTCTCCTCAGGTGTAGTTTCCTCCTCGGATGTTGTCTCCTCAGGTGTGCTTTCCTCGGGAGTCGTCTCCTCAGGTGTTGTCTCCTCCTCGGATGTTGTCTCCTCAGGTGTTGTTTCCTCAGGCTCCGTGGTTTCCGTTTCCGTTACGTTTGCGGGTGTGGTTGTCTCGGGCTCCTCAAAGAACGAGAGAGCGAAAGAATGGCACTCGCCTACGGACTTAATGCTGTTGGCAAATATCGCACCGTTGCAGTTGGATGCCGTCACGTTTGCATTGGGAGCAAGGTAATATCCTACGCCCTCCGTTACATTCATGTTGAAAGTCTTATTTGCATCCGACGTTGTGGGAAAATATACGTTCCATACGATATTCTCGGCAAATTCGGGAGCTACCTGACCGTTACTTCCGGTAAGCTGTCCGTTCACTCTTACCTTGAAAAGATTGATCGTGCTCTTATCTGCCAATTCCTCTGCGTCTACGTTTATAATAACTTTGGTATTTTTCTTTACATTCTTTATGTTAATCTGGTAAGCGTCCGAACCGTAGCTGTCCTCTCCTTCAAACGACTTAATCAAATCGGTTATGTCGAATACATAAGTCTCGGTGCCTTTTGCTTTATCCTTAATGCAGATATCCTCAACATCCTTGTATTCCGACAAGTCAAGTGTCATTCCGTTCTTTTCGTCGGGATTGAAAGCGCCCGCCGTGTAGCCGATGTACCTGCGGGAAACCGCATCAAGCACTGCGTAAAGGGCATCCATGTCGATAAACTGCTCGCCTACCTTAACGGTAACGTAGTTTCCGACAGGCTCTCCGACGCACTTAACATAATATGCGGCTCCGCCGTTCTCGGGATATACCGAGGTATACCATTCTCCTAGGCTTACAATCGAAGGCAGCGCAACCGTGCGGTTGACCATCTGCGTTCCGACATTGGTATTTCCTATAAGCGTTCCTCCGCAGAGAATATTTCCCGCGTGATGAACACTCACTTCGGTGTCAGCATAGGATACGAATGTGAAATCCCCCGCTGCCCCGAATTCGGTTTTTGTAACAGGCTTATACGTTTCACCGTCAGCGTAAGCTGTCTCGGAAGCGAAGCCTATGCCCACCGCGATACCGCCGAAAACGATTGCGACAGCAAGCATGATGGCACCTGTTTTTCTGCTCATACTTCTGATTCTTCTAAACATTTTTTTCCCTCCATTTTTATAGTTTGTTCCCGTTGTAGATACTACTAATATATCACTGTTTTATCAATACTTTTACCCCCTTTTAGGGGGTATTTTGAAAATTTTCACTCCGGGGATTTTTTATCATACAATATATGTATAAATCCATAAAATAATGCCCTTCCCCAGGTGAGTAGAATGAACAAAATAAGAAACCTTCTCGCAATCGACAGAATCCACCGCAGCGGAATAACAGGCCGCGGAATAAATGTAGCCGTGCTTGATACCGGAATGTATATGCATAACGATCTGCAAAACAGTCTTACGGAATTCCATGACTTTGTAAACGGACGCGCCGACGCTTACGACGACAATTCCCACGGAACCCATGTATGCGGAATAATCGGAGCGTCCGGACGCATGAGCGGCGGTCTTTACAAAGGAATAGCGCCTTCGGCGGGACTCGTTCCGCTTAAGGTCCTGAACCAGTACGGAACCGGCTCGTCCTCCGACATAATTTCGGGAATAGAATGGATTCTTAAGAACCACGAAAGCCTGAACATACGCATCGTGAATATCTCAATCGGAACGAACTCATCCAAATGCGAAGACGAGTCAAGTCTCCTCGTAAAGGCGGTAGATTCCCTCTGGGACGCCGGACTGACCGTAATTACCTCCGCCGGCAACAACGGACCGGGCTACCGCTCCATAACAACACCCGGAATAAGCCGCAAGGTAATAACCGTGGGCACAAACGACATCATGTCGCATATAGACGAATCGGGACGCCGACACACCACCTACTCAGGAAAAGGTCCGACCTTCTGCGACATATCAAAACCGGATATAATCGCTCCCGGCAGCCGTATCGTGAGCTGCTATCCGCGTCCTGACGGCTACGCCGCAAAAAGCGGCACCTCCATGTCAACGCCCATCGTTTCAGGAGCCGCCGCTCTCGCGTTCTCATATAATAAAACTCTTACCAACAATCAGTTCAAAAGCCTGCTCTGCCGCACCGCGGACGATATCGGACTTGACAGGTACACACAGGGCTGCGGCCGCATAAATATTCTAAGCCTCCTGCTTAGCTGCTAACCAAAGCTCGAGCTGCTCCTCATATATGTCGAAGCTGGTGATACCCATATCTCCAATCCACTTATGATACTCAACGGCGTCAAAGCTGTCACCGAGAACCTCCTCGGCATGCTCTCTCATATCAATCATTTTGATATAGCCCACTGTATACGGGATAAAGGTGCCCGGGTCTCCGGTTACGGTATCGTAAAAATACTTTACGGTATTGCCCTCTTCGTCATAATCCCTGTCAACCTCCAGGAAGTCCTTGAGATACCTATAGGTATCGTCGAGATCCCAGCCTTCGTAATTAACGCCTATGTCAACTCTTGAAACAACAACATAGGACAGCAAATCGTCTATGTAAATCAGGCGCTTTAAGGATTCTGAAATATCCAGATAATCCAGCGCGCAGTATGACGCGTACTGCGCCCAGCCCTCCGTCGCGCCGATAAAGCCAAGCGTCTTTCTGATGTCATGGACTTTTTCTTTGCTGCAGAATGCCGTGTGCTGATAGAGATGTCCAGGATATCCCTCATGGGCAAGCGTCGTATAAAGCGAAAGAGAATTTCCCTCGACAGCCGAGCCGTTCACCTTTACATTGTTGACATTAATATCGTCAATTCTGCTTAAAACATAGTAGGCAACCACTCCGTCAACCTCGCACGCCTTGTTCTGATACTCAATATTATACTTTGTCGTTTCCGGTCTGGGGAAATCCTTCTCCACATTATCTATAAGGAAATCAAAAATCTCCTCCGGAGTTTTAAAGTCCGGCTGGTAATCATACAATGCCTCTAAAGCCTCATAATCGGAAACCGCAATCGCCGTAATTTCCTTAAGCAGGTCGCTTGCCTTATCCTCAAGGAACTCCGCCACCTCTTCGGGGGTCATCCTGCTGCTGGTGTTATCCATTATAATTGCCTCATAGAACTTCTTGCCGCTTTCGCCGTAGCCGCAAAGACCGCCGTCGTTAGAGCGCGAACCTTTGAGCTCCTCCATAAGGTCAATCGTCTTTTCATATACCGGAAGGTAATATTTCTGAACATATTCCCCGTTACGCTTGATATAGTCGGCTTTCTCCGTCTCGGTCAGATCAAGTCCCTCGATTTTCTCGTCAAAGGTAGCCACCATCGGCTCAACCTCCGCGTCCAGTATCTTCCTGCACTGCTCGATAACCAGATCCGCATTGCTGTCCGAAAGGAAATATCCCTCCTTCGCCTGCTCCCTTGTCACATCGAAAAGCTGTCCCATATATCTTTCGACGTCGGCAAGAAGCGTAAGGTAAACCTCCACATCGTCCTTATCGTAAAAAATATACTCGATAAAATTGGTGGACAGATTGGATACTATACCGCTCATAGGCGAGAAATAGCAGTTCAGAAGCTCCGCGTTCTTGTACGCCGACTGCGTCTCAAGATAATCGCTAAGCGTGTCATATGTAAGCTGCTGCTCCTCGGTAAGTACCTCTTTTTCATACATTTTCAGATGACGCAGCAGGGACGCGTTGCTTTCAATTCCGCTCTTGATTCCGTCAATCGATACTTCACCCAATGTAATATCTTCTTCCTTGAATTCCACGCCGTAATCGGACGGGTCCGTCACAAGAAAATGCGCGGATATGGGGTCGGAAGCAACAATCCCGGCAACAAGCTCGTCGCAGAACAAATCAAAGCTTCTCTGTACTTCCTCCGGCGACGCTTTCTTTAATTTGCCGCAGGATGCCGTCACAAGCATAAGCCCGAAGCACAGTATCAGTGCAGTCACTCTTTTAAAATTCTTCATTAATTTCCTCCTCAAATATATATTTTAATTAAAATATACAAGTTCATCATCGGGTTTATTCGCCGAACTTATGTCCATGGCATAAAGCACAACTCCGGGACCCTTGTACTCCTTGCAGAATTCCACCTTAGCCTTCGCGACAAGGTTTATAAAATCCCTGTCCTCATAACCGGCTAACTGCTTATCGGTATTCTTGTCACATACGCACTTAAAGCCGATATATCTTATATCATCCACACAGCAGGTCATCGCGAAACGCCCGGGCGCAAACATTGACTTTTTTGCATACTGCTTCGGCTTGTAAACGACGGCCTTTGTCTTTATTATCTTGCCGTCGTATTTCTCGGGGTTATCCATGGCATCCATATACCAGAGTCCGAAGTCCTCGTCCGCAATCTCAATCTCGTCCTTTGTTATATCAAAAGGAAGTATTTCGTCAACCTCGTTTGAGCTTCCGTCCGAAGATTCAAAATACACCTGCGCTCTGCCGTTGACCGCCTTTACACTGCGCCTGTACGCCGCCCTGTCCGAATCCTTCGTACATCTGTTGAAAATAACCATTTCCGTCAGCTTATACTGCTCCATCATTACCTGGCGCATATTGGAAAGGTACATATCGTAGGTTTCTGCATTGACAAGCGTAATGATTTGCGCCACCTCCATAAACTTCGGAAGCCGCTCAACGAAATCTTCGATTTTCCACATTCCGTTCAACTCGACAAAAACCCGTCTTGCCTTACACTTATCGCTTGCGCCGATAAAAAAATCCTTCGTCAGCTCCTCAATGCTGTCAGCCGTCACAACAAGAGCGTTCAATGCATTCATTTCGCTCTCGCCGTATTCCTCCTCGCCCTCCTCGCAGACAATGACAAGCGAGCTTTCGCCGTCGTTGAAGTCCTCGCTGGCGAGCGTATCCTTTATAAAAGAAGTTTTACCGCTCTCAAGAAAACCGTTGATTATAAAAACAGGAATTTCCATGCTGTATCTCCTAACGCGCGGAAGCCGGAATTTTCCGGCGCCGCGATTAAATTTATTACTTCACCGCCGATTACAGACCGAACAGCTCCTCCATCTTATGTCCGTCTATATTCGTACCGATTACACAAAGCTTTCCGGTGTACTCCGGCTGACCGTCCCTGAGCTCATACTCTCCGGGAACGGCGTCAAAATAAATCCACGAACCGTCCTTTGCCGGAACCATTCCCTTGGCTCTGAGAACCACGCCGAATTCCTCGGTTTCAACAAGGCGTTTCAGTATACTCTCAAGCTCCTCCCTGTCGTACTTGTGGGGAGTCTCCGTTCCCCAACTGTTAAACACATCGTCCGCGTGGTGATGGTGATGTCCGTGATGATGGCAGTGTTCATGCTCTTCTTCATCCTCGTCATGGTGATGATGGTGGCAGCAGTGCTCATGCTCCTCTTCTTCATCTTCATCGTGATGGTGTCCGCATACGGGACATACGTCCATTTCCTTGAGCAGTTCATCAACAAGCGAGGTTTTCTTCATCGCATTAACAATCTGCTCTCCGGAAAGCTCATCCCACGGAGTTGTGATAACCGCCGCCCTGTCGTTATGCTCCTTAATAAGCGCGACGCTCTCCTCAAGCTTATCGTCCTTCATATTCTGGGTTCTGCTGAGCACGATTGCGGAAGCGCTTTCAATCTGGTTGTTGTAAAATTCTCCGAAATTCTTCATATACATACGGCATTTGGTTCCGTCCGCAACCGTTATGAAATTCTCAAGCTCAAGCCCTGCTTCTTCCTTTACGTTTTCAACCGCGGCGATGACGTCCGAAAGCTTACCGACTCCCGAAGGCTCTATTATTATCATATCGGGCGAATAATCCTCCGTCACCTGCTTAAGCGCCTTTCCGAAATCCCCGACAAGCGAGCAGCAGATACAGCCCGAATTCATTTCATTGACCTGCACTCCAGCGTCCTTTAAAAAGCCTCCGTCTATTCCGATTTCACCGAATTCGTTCTCGATAAGAACTACCTTCTGATTTTTGTAAACCTCCTCAAGCAGCTTTCTGATAAAAGTTGTTTTTCCCGCTCCCAAGAAGCCCGAAATAATTGTTACCTTCGTCATTGATTTTCACTTTCCTTTTCATAAAAATATAAGCTTACATTATAGTTGTTCCGGTCTTGCCCGCCAACGCGTCCTTCGCGCTGTCAAGACCCGCTATTACCGCCCTGCGCCCGCTGCCTGCAAGCACGAATTCAATCGCCGCGTCAACCTTGGGAAGCGTTGTAATCGCGCCCATATTTTCCTCGTTGACATAAGCCTTCAGATCCGCTGCCGCAATTTTGTCAAACGCCTGCTCCTTATCGGTTCCCTCGTTAATCACAAGTCTGTCCGCAGCAGTAAGGAAAAGAAGCGTTCCCGCGTCCACAAGCTCCGCAAGCCTCGCCGCAGCGTAATCCTTTTCGATAATCGCGCTGGCTCCCTTGAGCACTGTTCTCTGCTCCAACACCGGAATTCCGCCGCCTCCCGCCGCTATGACTATCTGTCCCGCGTCAAGCAGCGCCCTGACTGCGTCTATCTCATATATATCCTGCGGCTTCGGCGCCGCAATTATTCTTCTGTAGCCCTTATCTTCCTTTACAACGTAATTTCCCTTCGCCTCCTCGGCTTTAGCCTCCTCCTCTGTCATATAGCGGCCTATCACCTTTGTCGGATTTGAAAACGCCCTGTCAAACGGGTCAACCTTTACCTGCGTGATGATTGTCGATACCGTCTTATATATTCCGCGGTTAAGAAGCTCGGTTCTTACCGCGTTCTGCAAATCATACCCGATATAGCCCTGGCTCATTGCGCCGCAAAGCGACATCGGAGCCACCGTATATCTTGAATCAAGCCTTGCGAATTCGGTCATCGCCGTCTGAATCATTCCCACCTGAGGTCCGTTGCTGTGGGTAATAACTATCTGGTATTTCGCCTCCGTCAAATCGGCTATCGCCTTTGCCGCCTTGCTGACATTCGCCTTCTGCTCCGGAAAGGTTTCACCGAAGGCATTGCGCCCCAGCGCTACCACAATCTTTTTATTTTCCATTAAAAATACCTCTCTTCGTATTTTTTATCTTAAAGCAACGCCTCAAGCCTTGTTCTGACAGCCTTTATAAAATCAAAGCTGTTAAGCACCTTGGGATTGGGATTAGTCGTGATAATTGCAAGGTCCTTCGTCATTTCTCCCGCCTCAATTGTATTGACGCAGGCTTTTTCAAGCTTACCGGCAAAATCGGAAAGCTCCTCAATGCCGTCAAGCTCTCCTCTTTTCCTGAGCGCTCCGGTCCACGCAAAAATCGTAGCCACGGAATTGGTCGAGGTTTCCTCGCCCTTAAGATGCTTGTAATAATGCCTCTGCACCGTTCCGTGCGCCGCCTCGTATTCGTACACGCCGTCGGGAGATACCAGAACCGATGTCATCATTGCGAGAGAGCCGAAAGCCGTCGCAACCATATCGCTCATAACGTCGCCGTCGTAATTCTTGCACGCCCATATATAGCCGCCGTCGGATTTCATAACTCTTGCCACCGCATCGTCAATAAGCGTATAGAAATACTCTATGCCTGCCTCCTTGAACCTGCCGTCGTACTCGGCGTCGTATATTTCCTGAAAAATATCCTTGAAATTGTGGTCGTACTTCTTGGAAATCGTGTCCTTTGAAGCAAACCATAAATCCTGTTTTTTGTCCAGAGCATAATTAAAGCAGCTTCTCGCAAAGCTTTCGATGGACTTATCCACATTGTGGATTCCCTGAATTATTCCTGAGGAATTAAAATCATGTATGGTTTCTTTGAGAACCGTGCCGTCCTCTCCCGTAAATACAAGCTCAGCCCTGCCCGCGCCCGGAACCTTTATCTCCGAGTTCTTATACACGTCGCCGTAAGCGTGCCTTGCAATCGTTATCGGCTTGCTCCAGTTTTTCACAAGTGGCTCGATGCCCTTTACTATAATCGGCGTACGGAAAACCGTTCCGTCAAGAATCGCGCGGATTGTACCGTTAGGGCTTTTCCACATCTCCTTAAGGTCATACTCGCTCATTCTCGCCGCATTGGGAGTGATTGTCGCACATTTTACCGCTACCCCGTATTTGATATTGGCGTTCGCGGAATCTACCGTCACCCGGTCGTCGGTCTCATTGCGGTGAACAAGCCCGAGGTCGTAGTATTCCGTCTTTAAATCGATAAACGGAATCAGCAGTTCTTCCTTTATAGACTGCCAGAGCACTCTGGTCATCTCATCCCCGTCCATCTCAACGAGGGGCGTGGTCATTTTAATCTTTTCCATATTATTTCTCCTTTGACATTCCCGCGAGACGCGCCGAACGGGACTTTCTCTTAACATTCCCGCGAGGCGCGAGATGCGCCGAGCGGGACTTTCTCTATGCAGATTATACTAGCATATGAATTTAAAATCAACAATTAATCTGTAACAAAATTTTTATTGGCGCATATCTGTATATTGTAAAAACAAATTTCCGGAGGAAATACAATGAGTGATTTAGCAGCAACAGGATGCGGATGCGGCGGCAGTTCCGTATTGTCAGGCGGCGGAAATTGCAGCTGTAACGCACTTCTGTGGATTCTTATTCTTTCATGCGCATGCGGCGGAGAAGGCGGCGGCCTTTTCGGAAACGGCCTTTTCGGAAACCGCGGCGACGGATGCGGCTGTGACAGCGGATGCGGCTGTGACAACTGGCTTTGGATAATTATCCTCATCGCCCTCATCGGCTAATTACCGGTAAAGCACCTGCCCGGGGAAATTCCCCGGGTAAGGGTGCGTTTTTGATTTTACGAATTTTCGGCGGCAAAAATACATATATTGTAGCAAAAGTAAGGCGGCTTTGTAATGTCCATGAATAAATGCGATAAAATACATCTGACAGAATTTGATATTGCCACCTGCGGCACAGGTTTTCAGTTTATAAAAGCGTATCTTCCGTATGTAGACAGCTCCCAGCAGCGAATGCTCGCCATATTTATAAGAATGGCGGAATTAATGCAGACCATCGACTTTTTCAAGGACCTGCCCTGCCCCTCACCGCTGTCGCGTTCCAGGCACACGCCGGAAAGCATCGCCGCTGAAATGCGTCAGTACTGCTCTCCAAAGGAATGCGAGATTTTCAATCTTTTATCCAATTTTGAAAATATAAACGAAATGATGAAGCTCTATTCGGCAGTAAGCTCCGCAGCGTCCGAGAGCAAACCCGATGACTCACCCCAAAACGGTTTTCCCCCTCCTCACGAAAAAACCGGAGTCCTGCCCGGAAACGATATGTTAAGCAGATTCTTAAAACCCGAGCAGCAGAAGCTTTATGAGCAGTATATGAATATGCTCGGTTAAAACCATCAGGAGGTAATTATGAAAAATAAATTTGAAAATATAGACGAAAAAAAGGCAAGGCTCCTCAAGGACTTCATGTCCCTTTCGGCGGGGAAAAGCTCCGACGAGCTGCTTCCATTGCTTTTGGCATTCTCAAACAAAGCGCGCCAGGAGCAGATTACTTTCGAGAAAAACGACATCAACACGCTTTTTGAGTCCATGAAAAAGGATATGTCGCCGGAGGAGCTGTCCAAGATGGAAACGCTTATGAAAATGGCGTCAATGCTTTAATAAAATTCAAACAAGAGGACGAAAGCAGCCTGCCTTCGTCCTCTCCGTATTTTTATATCCGTATTGACAATTTATTTTACGACGATATTGACAATCTTTCCGGGAACGTATATTTCCTTTACTATCGTCTTGCCCTCGACCGCCTTTGCGACCGACGCGACGCTCTTAGCCTTTGCTTTTACGCTCTCCGCATCCTCGCCGACCCCGATTTCAACGGTTCCCTTGACCTTTCCGTTTATCTGAACGCCGATTTCGACGGTGTTTTCCTTAACCGCTTCCGGGTCATAAACAGGCCAGCTCTCATAGGCAATCGTACCGTCGTGACCGAGAATGCTCCAGATTTCCTCTCCCGCGTGAGGACAGACGCACGAAAACATCTTTATGAAGCCCTCTGCGTACTCTCTTTTACATTTTCCCGCCTTAACCGCCGCGTTCATGAAAATCATCATCTGGCTGATTGCGGTGTTGAAGCCGAGAGTTTCAAAATCCTCGGTGATTTTTTTAACGGTCTGATTATAGACCTTCTCAAGCTCTCCGTTATCCTCCGAAACGATATTGTCCGGCTCGGTGAAATAATTCCATACCCTTCCGATAAAGCGCCTTGCTCCCTCTACGCCCTGCTGGCTCCAGGGCTTTGACGCCTCAAGCGGTCCCATGAACATCTCGTAAAGTCTGAGCGTGTCTGCGCCGTACTCCCTGACAATGTCGCTCGGATTAACAACGTATTCGGGGAATCTTTTACCCATCTTGATTCCGTTTGAGCCGAGAATCATTCCCTGATGCACAAGCTTCGCAAACGGCTCCTTTACGGGTGAAATTCCCTTGTCATAAAGGTATCTGTTCCATATTCTCGAATACATGAGATGACCCACCGCATGCTCGGGACCTCCGATATACAAATCCACGGGAAGCCAGTGCTTCAGAAGCTCAGGGTCAGCAAGCTCCCTGTCGTTATCAGGGTCGATATATCTCATATAATACCAGCTCGAACCGGCGCTTCCGGGCATCGTCGAGGTTTCCCTTTTGCCAGTATGTCCGTTGTGGCTGTACCGTTTCCATTCCTCAGCATTCTCAAGGGGAGCCTTTCCGCCGTGTCCCTTATAATCCTCAAGCTCGGGAAGCTCCAAGGGAAGCTCATCGTCGTCAAGAACATGAATGCTTCCGTCCTCATAATAAACTATCGGAACCGGCTCGCCCCAGTATCTCTGCCTTGCAAAAATCCACTCGCGGAAATGATAGTTTGCCTTTCTTCTGGCAACTCCCATTCCGACAAGCTTATCGGTAATCGCGTTTTTTGCCTCCTCTACGGTAAGTCCCGTAAATTCCTCGGAATTCATAAGCTTGCAGCCCTTGCCGAGATAATCGTATTTCTCAAACGCCTTTTCGCTTACGTCACCGCCGTCTATTACCTGAATCCTCGCAAGTCCGTGAGCCTGCGAATACTCGAAATCCCTCTGGTCATGGGCAGGCACAGCCATAACCGCGCCCGTTCCGTAATTTGCAAGCACGAAATCTCCGATATATACCGGAACCTCTCTGCCGTTTACGGGATTTACCGCGAATATCCCCTCAAGGACGCAGCCGGACTTGGTTTTGTTAAGCTCGGTTCTGTCCATATCGTTCTTTTTGAGGGTTTCGTCTATATATGCCTGAACCTCAGCCTTGTTATTTATTCTGGGCATCAGTTCCTTTACGACCTCTCCGTCCGGCGCAAGCACCATAAAGGTTATTCCGTATATCGTTTCGATACAGGTCGTGAAAATCGAAAAGCTGCCTCCTCCGACAATCGTAAAATCGACCTCTACGCCCTCCGATTTACCTATCCAATGCCTCTGCATCTCCTTTGTGGATTCGGGCCAGTCTATTTCCTCAAGTCCCTCAAGAAGCTTATCCGCGAAAGCAACCTGGTCTATTACCCACTGCTTCATGTTTTTGCGCACTACGGGATAGCCTCCGCGCTCGGATTTTCCGTCAATAACCTCGTCGTTTGAGAGCACGGTTCCAAGCTCCTCGCACCAGTTTACAGGCATATCGACGTATTTTGCGTAGCCGTCAAGATAGAGCTGCTTGAAAATCCATTGCGTCCATTTATAAAATTCAGGGTCGCTCGTGGCAATCTGCTTGGACCAGTCGTAGTCAAAGCCAAGCTCCTTGAGCTGCTTTGTGAAATTCTCGATATTTCGCTGCGTAAAGCCGTTAGGGTTGTTTCCGGTGCTTACGGCGTACTGCTCCGCGGGAAGCCCGAAAGAATCGTAGCCCATTGGGTGGAGGACATTATAGCCCTGCATTCTCTTCATTCTCGAAACTATATCGGTAGCGGTATAGCCCTCGGGATGTCCGGCATGAAGTCCGACGCCAGACGGATACGGGAACATATCCAGCGCATAAAACTTAGGTTTGGAAAAATCCCATACGTCCGTCTTAAAGGTCCGGTTCTTCTCCCAGTATTCCTGCCATTTCGGCTCGATGGTTTTGTGATTATAGGTTGTTGTATTTGACATGGCTGCCTCCAATCCTTTGCTTATAAATCCTCCGCGGTCAGGAAACACCCTCCCCGCGTCTTTAAAAACAAGGCATTGGAAAACCTCCAATACCTTGCCAAAATTTCTTTAACACTCCCGCGAGGCATCTATGCCGAACGGGACTTTATTTATAAAAACAACAAAGTACTATCTTCTATTCTGAAAACACTCGGGACTCTTGATACACTTATCGTCAGAATTAACCTCAGCCGGCTTGGGCTTGGTAAGTCCGGGAATTTCCTGTCTTGCCGTTCCCGATGACGAAGTGCCGTAAGACGTCTGATATGTACCGCCGCCGATGGGACGCGTAGGCGTCTGGGGCTTGTAATTAAAGCCAGCCATAGCGGTCGCCGCCGACGCCGAATATCCGTCAAGTCCGGTAGCTATAACGGTGATGGTCGCCTGATCCTGAACGGAATCGTCATACATGGCTCCGAAAATAATATTGGCGTTGTCTCCCGCAAGCTCCTGAACATAGCTTGCCGCCTCGTTGGCCTCCATAAGACCGATGTCGCCGCTGATATTTATAATAACATGGGTCGCGCCCTCGATAGTCGTTTCAAGAAGCGGACTTGCAACCGCAATCTTGACCGCCTCGATTGCCTTGTCGTCGCCTTTAGCGGTACCGATACCGATATGCGCTACACCCTTGTCCTTCATTACAGTCTGTACGTCGGCAAAATCAAGGTTGATAAGTCCGGGTACATTGATAAGGTCGGTAATTCCCTGCACTGCCTGCTGTAAAACCTCGTCCGCCTTCTTAAGCGCCTCGGGCATGGTTGTCCTTCTGTCAACTATGTCAAGCAGCTTATCGTTGGGGATTACAATAAGCGTGTCAACCGTTTCCTTAAGCTTCTCAATGCCGGTTACCGCATTGGTCATTCTTGTCTTGGCCTCAAACTTGAAGGGCTTCGTAACAACTCCGACCGTGAGTATGCCCATCTCCTTGGCGATTCTTGCCACTACGGGCGCGGCTCCCGTTCCGGTTCCGCCTCCCATACCGCAGGTAACGAACACCATGTCCGCTCCCTTGATAGCCTGAGCAAGCTCCTCGGTACTCTCCTCTGCTGCCTTCTCTCCTACCTCGGGCTTCGCTCCCGCGCCAAGTCCCTTCGTAAGCTTTTCACCTATCTGAATTGCGGTGGGCGCCTTGCAGAGCTTAAGCGCCTGCTTGTCCGTGTTGATTCCCATAAACTCAACCCCGCAAATACTCTCATCAATCATTCTATTAACAGCATTATTGCCTGCCCCGCCGACTCCCACAACGATAATTTTGGCAGATGCTTCCGACTCATTGGTCCTAATCTCTAACAAATAATTACCCTCCTTAAACCAAGAACATACACATACATAATATTATTTTTTCACGATAATAGCAAGTATAATTTTTCTAAATTTTGATATTTTTGGCTGTTTGAAAAAAATACCGCCGTTTGTCCGCGCCGAAATACCCGAATTATTTTGTCTCAGTCTCATCCTTGAAAATGACGTTTGAAGTATTTTTGTCGTATTTATCCAGATAAAGCGTGCCCTTTAAGCCGTTAAGCTTCTCCATCATACAGCCAAGCTCATACACCTTGTCCGCCATATCGGAATCGTACTGCCCCAGAAGCACCTTAACCTCCCCGACGGCAAGCGAAAGCGAGCTGTCCTCTCCGACGCTGACGGAATCCACGGTTATGCCGTATTTGCTGAAATACTGCGTCAAATCGTTCAGTACCGAAAATATCTCCATATCCGGCACCTTAAGCTTCTCATGCACCACTATGCTGTTAAAATCAAGCCCCTCAACCTTCACAACGCCGTCTAAAAGCTCGGCGGAGCTTTCCACCACCGTTCCGTCCTTGTCAAAATACATATTTGAGTCCTTGTAGCTGACATATCCCACGATGCTTTTCTCATACACCGTAACCTCGACGGTTCCGGGCATTTTTGTCACATAATCAACCTGCGATATAAAAGGTATGTCGGGCTTAGGCGCCCTGCTGTTCGTGTACTTGAACCAGAGCAGATTTTCGTCGTTCCTGTTCTCAAAAACATATTCGTAAAGCTGCTCGTAGGTATATTTATCGCTGCCGGTTATCGTAATATTCGTAATTTTGTATCTGTAGTTGATAAAAATAAACACCGCCGCCACGGCTGCCGCCAGGAGAAGAATCACTGTAAGCGCTATCGGTTTCCCGCGTTTTCTTCTTTTATCCGCCATAAAATATCCGCTCCTAACTGCTCCAAATCCCTCTGTATATCCTCATAACCGCGCATAATATACGCGCAGTCGGTGATTACCGTTTTGCCGTGTATTCCGAGCGCCGCAATCACAAGCGCCGCGCCGCACCTTAAATCCGTCGCGTTCACAACGCCGCCGTGAAGACTCTCTCTGCCCGTAATTATCACGCTGTCGCCGTCCGTCCCTACGTCGGCTCCGAGCTTTTCCAGCTCCCACGCCGTACGGTATCTGGATTCAAAAACCCTGTCCTTAATCCTGCATGAGCCGATTGAGAAAGCCGCAAGTGCCATCATCTGCGGCTGCATATCCGTAGAAAATCCGGGATAAGGTCCGGTTTCCAGATAATTAACAGCCTTTCGCCTTCCGTCCGACATTATTATTATCTCATTAATCCGCCCGTCTGTAAATACGTGGCAGCCAGTTTTCTTCAATATATCCGTGATACAGTCAAGTCTTCCCGGTTCAATATTCCCAAGCCTTACGTTTCCTCCGGCAATGGCGCACGCCGCCATATATGTTCCCGCCACGATTCTGTCGCCCGGAATCCTGTAGCGTATGCCGTTAAGCCTTTTTGCGCCCTTTACGCGTATCGTGTCCGTTCCGGCGCCGTCTACAGACGCGCCCGCCTTTATAAGGAAATCGCACAAATCGACTATTTCCGGCTCCCTCGCGCAGTTTTCAAAAACCGATTCCCCGTCTGCCTTAACCGCCGCAAGAAGAAGGTTTTCCAACGCCCCCACACTCGGATACGGAAAACGGTAAAAGCCGCCTTTAAGCTGTCCGGCATAACCGACGAGCATACCGTCCTTTTCCTCCACCCTCGCGCCAAGCGCCTTAAATCCTTCGATATGGTAATCCAACGGCCTGCGTCCTATTTTACAGCCTCCCGGATACGGCATCGCAAAAAAGCCCGCCGTCGCCAGAAGCGCGCCCATAAGAATTGAGGATGCCCTGAATCTCATGCAGCTCTCGTAATCCGGAACACCGTCTATCCGATTATGGAAGAGCCTGAGCCCCTCCCCGGTAAAACAACAGCCCGTCTCCTCATTGCAGCCTCCTACACCGTTTATAATCGCAAGCATTTCACGAACGTCAAGTATATCTGGACAGTCCTCCAGTAAAGTCTCTCCGTCCAGCAAAAGAGTCGCCGCCATAATCGGGAGGGCGGAATTTTTTGATCCCTGAAGCATCAAGGTTCCTTCAAGCCGTCTGCCTCCCCTGACCTCAAGCTCGCTTACGAAACCAAACCCCATATCATACCATACCTCCGCACGATTTCCTGTTTTGAAACGGAAAACAAATAGGTTACAAACCATTATATGCGGGGCGTATTTATATTGTTACTTCGTTTTGTCCGTCCGCTCCTCCCTGCTTTTTCCGGAAACGGTGACCGGAACCCGTATCTGTCTTGACACGTTAAGCACAATTCCCATTTCCACGAGAAGGAAAAGCACCGAGGTTCCTCCGTAGCTTATGAAAGGAAGCGTTACTCCGGTATTCGGAATCAGATTGGTTACAACCGCTACGTTTAACACCACCTGTATTGATATATGCGCCATAACGCCGACCACAAGCATTGAGCCGAACAGGTCGGGGGCGTTGTTGGCTATGACCATGAATCTCCATATAAGAAGCATAAACAGCAATATAAGGCATATTCACCCGAAAAGCCCCAGCTCCTCACAGATAATCGAAAAGACCATATCGTTCTGAGCCTCGGGGAGAAATCCGAGCTTTTGTATGCTCTGTCCCAGCCCCTTGCCGAAAAATCCGCCCGAGCCCAGGGCATACAGCGCCTGGAGCGTCTGCATTCCGACGTTCGAGGCATAGTTTTCGGGATTGCGCCACGCAAGCAGCCGCCTGAAACGGAAATGCTCCGCCGAGCTTACGTTGCCGAAAAAGTATATCAGAAAAGCCACAACCGCCAGAAGTCCGACAACGGTTGCTATTATCAGCCATCTCGGCTTTGAGTTCCCTATCATAAGCATAACATACGCTATCCCCAGTATGATTATGGCTGAGCTCATATTTTTCGTGATAATGAATATCATTCCTCCGGCTATTCCCGCCATAAGGCAGAATACCAGATTGTTGCGGAAGCTCTTCATTTTGTTCCCGCTGTAGCTTATGAACGCGGCAAGCATAATTATTATCGCGAGCTTCACGATTTCGGCAGGCTGCACCGAAAAGCCGGCTACTCCTATCCACCTTCTGGCTCCGTTAAATTCCATTCCGAGAGGTGTCAGAACCAGAACCACCGAGATTAACGAGCCTATGTACGCAATCCACTTGAATTTATACCAGATATGGTAGTCTATCACGGTAACCGCGAACATAGCCACAAGACCGATTGCGGTAGCCCGCATCTGATTCTTGAAATAGTATGCGGAATCTCCGGTTTTAATCATCGCGCTGTAGGAGCTTGTGCTGTATACCATAACAAGCCCGAACACCACGAGAAAAAGCACTATGATAAGCATACTGTAATCAAAAAATGTGCCCTTGCGCGTCAGTGTTTCCTTCCCGCGCTCGTTTTTGACCATTCTCAGATTTGTCACGGTATTCCTCCCTCCGTAATCGTTAATCGTATCGGCTGATGTTTTTTATATATTCCTAAAGCCCGCGCACATATTCCTTAAAAAGCTCTCCGCGCTGCTCATAGCTTTTGAACATATCCCAGCTCGCGCAGGCAGGCGACAAAAGCACCGCGTCGCCGTCCTTTGCATTCTCCGCGCAGATTTTTACCGCTTCTTCAAGGCTTTTTGCATGACGTATCCGGTCAAACCCGTGCGCCAGAGCGGTTTTTTCAAGCTGAGGCGCCGTCGCTCCCATAAGCACCATGAGCTTTACCTTGCCGCCGAAGGCTTCAAGAAATCCGTCGAATTCGGAGTGTTTGTCATAGCCGCCCGCTATAAGAAGCGTGGGCCTTGTCATAGCCTCAAGTGCCTTTATCGACGAATCGGGATTCGTTCCCTTCGAGTCGTTATAATATACAACTCCGTCCATTTCCCTCACGAACTCGATTCTGTGCTCAACTCCTTTAAACTGCCGTATCGTATCCGCAATCAGCTTTACGGGCACACCCGCGTTTATGGCGAGCGCCGCCGCCGCCATGACGTTTTCATAATTGTGACTGCCGAAAATAAACATGTCGTTCACGTCGATTATGTCGGTATCATTCGTGCCGTCGGTATATTTTATCATGGTTTTGTCAAGATAAGCGCCCTTTTCGGGTCTGGTCTTCCTTGAAAAATAAACTGGATTGGGGAGAGTTTTTCCGAATTCCCGAAGGATTCCGTCGTCGTAGTTCAGCACGCAGAAGCCGTCCGACCCCTGATTACGGGTTATAGATTCCTTTACTGCGATATAGTTTTCCATTGTGTAATGACGGTCGAGATGGTCGGGCGTTATGTTGAGAATCGCCGTTCCTCTCGGAGCAAAAGCGTGCACGGTTTCAAGCTGAAAGCTGCTTATTTCCGCAACGGTAACGCTGTCCGGCTCGGTTTTCAGGGTTTCGCCCGTATACGAGGTTCCTATATTGCCGACAACAAAGGTTTTTTCGTTGAAAGCGCGCATTATTTCGCCAAAAAGCGTGGTTGTGGTCGTCTTTCCGTTGGTTCCGGTTATTGCGTACACCGTCCCCTTCTCATAGTTATAGGCAAGCTCAATTTCTCCCCATACGGGAATCCCCGCCGCCTCAAAGCGGCGCACAATCGGGCTGTCAATCGGAACTCCGGGACTTATTACCGCAAGCGATACCTCCGACAGTACATCCTCCGGCAGCTCCCCGATTATGATTTCCGCCTCCGAGTCCGACGGAAGCTTCGCAAGCACGGCGTTTCTGTCAAGCTTACCGTTGCCGTCGTAAAGGACGACACCGGCTCCCACCTTCTCAAGAAGACCGGCGGCTCCCACGCCGCTTACTCCCGTTCCTACTACCAAAACTTTTTTGCCCTCAAGATTCATCTCAAAGCGTTCCTTTCATTATTACTGCGTTGTTTTTCCGCGCATAACGGTATACCTGCAGGGTGTTTCATTGCTAATTACTGCGCCGCTGCCTCGGGCGTCTTTTCGATTCCGAGGTACGGCAGTATGTTTTCAAAGACTTCCTTAATTACCGGCGCCGCTATCGTACCACCATAATATATGCCCTGCGGCTCGTCAATTATACACATTGCTATCACCTGCGGATCTTCCGCCGGACAGAAGCCGATAAATGACGAGATGTACTTCTGCGCGCTTCTCGGAAGCTTCTGTGAGGTCGCAGTCTTGCCGCCTATCGAATAACCCTCGATATAGCATTTGCTGCCGCCGCCCTCATGCACTACCGATTTGAGCAGGGTTTTCATGGTTTCGCAGGTCTGCGGCGTTATCACGCCCTCAACGCGCTCATACTCAAGTTCCGTGATATTTCCGTCGGTGTCAATGGATTTCACTCCGAAATGCGGAGTGACCAGCGTGCCTCCGTTTACTATGCAGCTTACCGCACGCAGAAGCTGCAGGGGCGTTATCTGAAATGACTGACCGAAGGACATTGTCGCAAGCTCAAGCTCCTTTATGTCCTCCCGCTTATGCATTATCGTCGAAGCCTCGCCCGGCAAATCAACGCCTGTTTTCTGCATAAGTCCGAGCTTTTCCATATACAAAAGAAAATTTTCCACGCCGACCCTGAGTCCCCACGTGATAAACGCCGGATTGCAGGAGTTCATAAGCGTCTGCGCAAAGGTCTGCGCTCCGTGTCCGGTCGTTTTATGGCATCTTATGGTGCGCCCTCCGACCGTAGTGCTGCCGCCGCAGGAATATGAATCCGACAGGGATACCGCTCCCGTCGAAAGTCCCGCCGTAGCCGTTATTATTTTGAAGGTTGAGCCCGGCTCATATGTATCGTTAATCACTCCGTTACGCCACATGGCGTTCAGGAGATTCATCTTATCGTCATCGCTTATATTTTCCGGCAATTCGTAATTAAGAGTGAACGGGTCGTTCAAATCATACTCGGGATAATTGACCATCGCAAGCAGCTCGCCGTTCCGGGGATTCATAACGATTATGCTGACGCTCTTTGCCTGCTTCGCCTCGTAGGTTTTCTGCGCC
>JAAVHB010000005.1 GCA_014799955.1 Butyrivibrio sp.
TCTATGGATAAAAAACTTTCGGATTGCGGATTTCTTTCCGACAGCAATTTGAGCGCGACGGCGCGCGGAGTGTTGGCAACTGCCCTCTCGCTGCCGAGTAACACTTCGGTGAGCATTGAAAGTCTTACGGCTATACTGCCCGACGGGAGAACGGCGGTATCCAACGCGCTATCCGCACTCGAAAAGCGCGGATATTTCAAGCGTGAACGAAAAAATACTGATAACGGTCGCTTTCGGTGGGAGTTGACGTTCAGCAGCGAACCCGTTCTCGGTGTGGGCGAATAGCTGGCGGTATTGCACATACTTTAACGATGGAATTTGTGAAAGCATACAAAATTCCGACACTTTCAAGGAAATTTCCCCGAAACAGCTTGACTTCATAGCTTTAAAGCGTTATAATATAGGCGTAAGGCAAGTTAGCATAAGCTAACCTATTTTGAAAGGAGTTTTTTTATGGCGATTAAATTTATGAACGAGGAACACGAGAACAGATACTATGAGATATTGGCGAGAATGGGCAATATGGACGAATATCATAAAGCCGCTGCATATCTGCTCTCGCTTGATATCGACTGCTACAATCACGTTGACAGTCTGTATGACTTTGCAGAACACGGTATAAGACCGTGGGGCGCGTTAAATCAAGCGTGGCAGACGGGTACCTCGGTAAAAACTACCCGCTTGATTTTTAATCTTTGGAACACAAGGTGCTATGACATTGATACCGAGAGCCGCGAAATCAAGGAGAGTGCAAGAAAATACACGGTTGACGAGATTTTTTCTTCAAGTCTGGCGGTATGGTACTTTGAGGCGGTCAAGCTCCGCTACCCGAACATTAAGGAGGATATGTAAATGAAATCAATAGCTTTTTACAACAATAAGGGCGGCGTGGCAAAGACCACCTCAGTCATAAACGTAGGCTACGAGCTGGCGAGGGAGTACCGCGTACTTATCATAGACGCGGACGGACAGGCTAACTGCTCCAGATTTTTTACCAAGGAATTGAAAAGCGGTCTGGAAACGGCTCTGACGGACGGCACGGGAAATCCGGCAAGAGCGGTCTGTGAAACGAGATATGAGAATATCGACATCATCACGGCAACCGCCGAACTGAACAACGCGACCGCCGCGTTTTCGGCTTTCGATAAGCACGAACAGGAGCGCATCGCGCGAAACATCATAGAGTACGGCAAGGAGTATGACTTCGTTCTGCTCGATCTTCCCCCTGCCCTGACACAAGTTACCGAGTGCCTTGTCGGTGCTTGCGATTTCGTATTCGTACCGATTGAATTGGGAACGTTCGCTATCCAAGGCATACCGACGATCACGGAACTAATAAACAAGGGCGGTAAGCCGTCTGCGTTCGGCGGCTGTTTCGTAACCAAATTTGACAAAAAGAACTCAGCCGATATTGCGCTTTTGGAGCTGATTAAAGATATAGACGGAATTGGAAACAAGGTCATTGATGTTACAATTCCTTTCAGTCGCGTAATTAAGAACTCTATCAGCGGAAAAAAGACCGCAAGCGAGTATATGCCGTGGACAACTCCCGCGCAAAGCTACGGAGAACTCACCAAAGCAATATTGGAAAGGGTGTGTGAATAATGCCTAAACTGCAATTTGACGCGGCTATCACAAAGGACTTAAAAACCGCCGCCTCGGACAGTTACATAAACAATCTCCGAATGGTCGAGATCGGGAAGATAACACCCAACTCCGCGAACTTCTACGAGCTGTCCGAATTGGACGAACTCGCGGACGATATAGAGCGGCAAGGTCTGATGAGTGCGCTTATCGTCACGGAGGAAAACGGCGGCTATACCCTTATAAGCGGTCATAGACGGCTTGCCGCCTTGAAAAAGCTGATAGACGAGGGGCGGCTGAAAGCGGAGCGCGTACCCTGCTACATAAAGGGCGCGAAATCCGAGGAAGAAACAGAACTCGACTTGATTATGCTCAACTCCACACAAAGAAAATACTCCGACGCGGAGAAAATGAGGGAATATCAGGAGCTGGAGCGTATCTTTAAGGCATTGGAACAAGCCGGGAAACCCGTCAAGGGCAATAGCCGCGAGAAGATAGGGCGCGTGATGAACGTTTCCCCCGCGCAGGTCGGGAAGATAAAGAACATTTCTCAGAACGGTATCTCGGACGTGGAGAAAGCCGTAAAGGACGGCAAGATGACCATATCGACCGCGAACGAAGTAGCGAAACTCGCTCCCGAACAGCAGAAGAAGATAATCGAGGAAAAGCCCGATATATCCCATAAAGAGGTCAAAGAGATACAGAAGTCATCTCCCAAGCCGTCAAGCAAAGCCCCCGAAGTTGGGAAAGCACCGAAATCCGCGCCGATAAGCGCACCGAAACCCTCTCCGCTGCCGCCGAAAAAAGAGCCGTGTACGCTCACGGAACAGGAAACAAAAACGCTCCGTAAGTACATCGAGCAGCTTATCAACGCCGCAAGCGATGAAGATAAGGAGATCATCAAGGGCATTGTAGACAAGCTCACGAGAGCGGAATAAAATCGAATATACGTTTAGCCGATCGCTGTAAAAAGCGGTCGGCTTTTTTTGTTTCCCTAAAAGATTGCAGTTTTTTGCAGTCGGCGGTGAATTATCATAAAAAAGCGAGGTAAAGGCTATGTCAACGGTATTCAGAGTTGAGAAAAACGGCAACTTCACGATAATGTCAAATTATCACTTAAAGGACAGACGGCTCACATATAAGGCGAAAGGGCTGTTGTCCGAGATGCTGAGTTTGCCGCCCGATTGGGATTACACGCTCACCGGGCTTGCGGTCATTGCGAACGACGGCATTGACAGTGTTCGGAGCGCGATAAAGGAGCTTGAGAAGTACGGCTATCTTGTCCGTTTTCAGCGGCGTGATGAACACGGACGTATGTCCGTCAACGAGTACGCAGTTTACGAGAACCCCGAACTGAACCCGAATTACACACCGTCCGAGAGCGACAACGCAACCCAAGCCGCGCCTAAAAAATGCTCCGCCAAGCGGAAAACCGCGTCCGCCAAAACAATCGAAAAAACCGCGGATTTTTCTCGCTCACCGTCATTGGAAAATCCGATAACGGAAAATTCGTCAACGGAAAAACCAACGCCGCGTACTTATAATAAATTAAATACTAAAAAATCAATTACTGAAAAATCAAATCATTCAATCACGCGCGCTGCGCGCGCCGATAGGATTGACGGGAATGATGTTCAAGAAAACATTTCTTTTTCAGTTGAGGAACGCGACTATTATCGCGAGGTTATCCGTGAGCATATCGACTATGAGTATTTCCGTGAAAACCGAGATCAGCCCAAATCTCCGAGCATTAAGCGCATTGACGAGCTTGTGGAAATTATGACGGACGTGGTATGCAGTAAGAAAAGCACTATCCGCGCAAACGGCGATGATCTCCCTCAAAGAGCCGTTCGGGAGCGTTTTCTTTCCATTGACAGCAGTCACATCGAATATGTTCTTGACGCGCTGAGCAATAACACCACCGCGATAAAAAATATCCGCGCGTATATCATAACCGCGCTGTATAACGCGCCCGCAACGATAGACAGTTATTTCACGGGGCTTGTTAATCACGATCTGTACGGAGGGAGAAGATAGGAGGCTTTTATGAATATTGGCTTGCACGATGCCGATAAGGAGAACCTTTCCAAGAGGCGAAAGATATTCCCGAATTACGCGATTATGAAAATCGCGGCTTATCATAAATCGCTCGGCGATAATGTGGAGTGGTGGGATAAGAACAAAACGTATGACAGGGTATATTCGAGTAAGGTTTTCGGATTTACTCCCGAAAATCCCGATCTGCCGCCCGATACGGTACGCGGGGGAACAGGCTACGGTTTGTTTTCGGATTTGCCGCCCGAAATCGACGATATGTTTCCCGATTATACGCTCTACCCCGACTGCGATTACGCCATAGGCTACATAACGCGCGGCTGCCCTAACAATTGCCGTTGGTGTATCGTACCCAAAAAGGAGGGCAAGATACACGCATATCGTGATTGGCACGATCTGGTGCGCCCCGACAGCGACAAGCTGGTGCTTATGGACAATAACATTCTCTCGTGCGGGTTCGGGATAAAACAGCTTGAGAGCCTGATCGACAGCGGATATAAAATCGACCTGAACCAAGGAATGGACGCGCGGCTTGTAACGGACGAGATAGCGCAAATCCTCTCAAAGCTGAAATGGATAAGGTTTTTGAGGTTTTCGTGCGATACTGTGCCGCAGATAGAGGCGATACATAAGACCGCCGAATTGCTTGGGAAGTATGGTATAAAGCCGTCTAAGCTGTTCATTTACTTGTTGGTCACGTCCGACATTGACGACGCCGCGTACCGCGTGGAGCAGCTTAAAACGCTCCGGGGATTGACCATATACGCGCAGCCCGAACGCAACGAGAGTATGGGCATTACGCCGAACAAGCTCCAGCGCGAGTTTGCGCAAAGATTTATTTACAGCGGAAAATTCCGCTCCGAAACTTGGACTGATTACGCGAGAGATAAGGGTCTTATCGAATAATTAACCGTGAGCCGATTGTGAAAGCAATTGGCTCTTTTTCTTTTTCGGAACGGATTTAGGGGTTGATACATATATCAACCGTTTTTGGAGGTGTTTTATGAATATTGGCAAGGAACAAACGGCGATCAGATATTTACGGGCTTTTCAGCCGCAGGACGAGCCGTATTATTTATGTTACAGCGGCGGCAAGGACAGCGACTGCGTGAGGATTTTAGCGGAGCTTGCGGGAGTGAATTACGACTTGGTACATAATCTCACAACGGTAGACGCGCCAGAAACGGTGCAATACGTCAAATCCGTAGGCGCACAAATTCAAAGACCGCCTAAAACTATGTGGCAGTTGATAGTGGAAAAGGGTATGCCGCCCACAAGACTTGTCCGCTACTGCTGCTCTTGTCTGAAAGAACACGGCGGCAAAGGGCGCGTTAAGATAACGGGCGTTCGCCGAGCGGAGAGCGTAAGCAGAGCCGCCAACAGCGATTTTATAAAGATCATCGGCAAGCCTAAAACGGTGCAGCGGACGGCGTTGGAATTGGGCGCGGAGTTTGCTGTAACAAGCAAGGGCGGTGTGATACTGAACGGAGATAACGACGTAAACCGTCAATTAGTCGAGGAATTTCACAAAAAAACGTCTACCGCGATAAATCCCATTGTCGATTGGACGGAGGAAGATGTTTGGGAGTTTCTGCATTATCACGGGTGTGACAGCAATCCTCTTTATCAGCAAGGCTACAAGCGTATCGGCTGTGTGGGCTGCCCTATGGCGAGTAAAAGTCATAGGATAGCCGAGTTTGAACGCTATCCGATATACCGTGAGAATTACATTCGCGCGTTTGAGCGAATGTTGGAGCGAGGAAAAGAGCGAGGTATCGTGTACCGCCCGAATTGGCAGACCGCCGAGGACGTTATGGATTGGTGGTTGGAATAAAACGGTGCATTACAAGTGCAAGAGGGGGTGATGTTATTGGAAGTTATCAACGGAAAAGCCGCGCCGAACTGCGACAAGGAAAACTGTTTCGCCTATCAGGACGGCAGATGTATAGCCCTGACAAGCAATCGGTTTAAGTGCGGGTGTCCGTTTTTCAAAGACAAAAAAGAAAAGGAGATCGAGGACATTCGGTGCAGGGAGCGCGTGAAAAAGTGGAAGGACAACGGCAAAAAACGGTTTGTATAGACGTTTTTCCGACAGCGAGAGGAGTGATAATTCGGAAATACACAACAGTTTATTCACATATCCGGCTTTAGGGTTGATACATATATCAACCTCCAACAGAAAGGAAATTTTATTATGACTATCGGTGAAAAAATCAAGGAACTCCGCGGCGAGCGCGGTTTGACCACAAAGCAGCTTGCCAAAAGATCGGGCGTTCTGGAGGATAACATCAGTAAGTACGAGAGCGGCGAGGTCTGCCCGTCCAAGCGGACAATGTGCAAGCTGGCAAAGGCTTTTAAGGTCAATGTCAACGTGCTTGTAGCGGCTAAATACTATCCGCTTATCTCTGCGGAAACGCTGCGGAAAGATGTTGAGAAAAGCATTGCGCCTCCTATGACAAGAGAGGAGCTTATCGGCTCGGTAATATCAAAGGACAATAACAACAGCGTATCGCACGTCTTTGCGAATTGGCTGACTATGCTCCGTGAGATCGACGAACTTTCCATAAGGGAACTTGCCGACGCGGTGGGGCTTTCTTGGGAAGAAATATCCGAATACGAGAGTGAGCAGACAATCCCCGATATTGCCGCGTTCTCTAAATTGTCGGATTTCTTCAACGTGTCTGCGGACGTTCTGCTCGGAAAATCCGAGCTTTCGGAGAGCGACAGACGTTTTACGGAGTTTGTCTACCGTATTCAAACGCTTGAATGGCTCAACAGGAGCGGCAAACTGCCCGACGATCTGTACGAACTCTGCCGTAAGAGCGTTGTGGACGAATTTGTGTGAGGGCAGAACGTATGAAAACAGAAGTTTATCTTAAAGACATTGCTTGCTGTATAGCAGAGGATATGGAAACAACGGGTTACGCACCGAACGCGGACGATGTTCTCCGCGATCTGGAGTATCGTTTCGCTCAAAGCGACTGTTCCACTTCCTCTGCTTAATTCTTTTTCGGGAGGTTTGATTTATGTCTGATGAAATAGCGTCCGCGGCGTTATCCTCAAGCCAAAAGGCTATTGAGGTAACGGCGGAACTTATAAAATTGCTTGCGCCGCTTGCAAAGAGCTTTCTCGGCGAGGTCTATCACAAGTCGGTTGACGGCATTAACGCCGTCGGCGGTAAGATCGTAAACGCACGGTCGGCGGGAACGGTTTCAAATAAAGGGCTTATCGCTGAGGCTCAAAAAGCGGAGTGCGGTATCTCCACGACCAACAATTTCCTTGCGCGTGACGCGGAAAGGGTCGCGGAGAAAGCAAAGCAGTACAAAATACCCGTGGCGATTATCGGGAGCGGAGATAACCTTACGCTTGAATTTCTCGAACGCGACAAGGGCATAGTTCAGCAGATAACCAATGAGATTATGCAAGAGCGATTAAAGGGCGCGCCGCAGTCCGTCAAGTGCTTTTCGGTAGGTGAAAATAACGTTTCGTCAATGAAAACGCTCTTTGAGGAAAACGGTATTGAGTGTCAATTCGTGAGGGGTACGAACGGGAAAATATCCTGTATCTACCCTGCCGAAAACGCGGAACAGGTAGCTGTTCTCCAAAAAGATTACAAGGCGGCGCACACAAGCGTTGAAATGAATTGCACGTTTACGCCCGATATTCCCGAAAGCGAAAGTATGGCGGCGATAAGGTCACAAATCGAGGAGCTGCAAGGCTCTCTCGAAAACGCCGAGGAGCGCGGAAAGTTCTATGCCGAATTATCCGAGGATAAAAGCGTGAAATTCCCCGAATACAGCGAGAAGAATATGGAGCGCGTTTATGACCAAATGCCCGATGCTGTTCGCGTTGCGGGAAAAGCGTTCTGGGAGGAACAGGGCTACGCCCTTGCCGAAAACGCAAAGGGCATAGAAATAATCGCGCCGCAAACGGACGAAAACGGAAATCCCGTGCTTGACGAAAACGGCGAACAGACCTTTACAACCGTAACCGTCTACGATATTTCCGAAACAAATGCGTATGAGCAGTCCGTCGGGAAGAAAATCTCCGAATTGGAGCGCGACTACGACGAGGAAAAGGTCGCGGCGTTTTCGACAGCGGAAAAGAAGAACGTGCTTGTTTCGGACGCGGCAAGCGGGAAAAGCGTTGAAATAAACGTTGACGGCAAGCTGCGTAAAGCCGATGTTGCCGCCGTTATGCGTGATGAGCTGGGATATTCGGCGGTACAGGCGGATATTGCCGCGAATAAATTCTGTTATGACCTCGGTCTGGATAAGGAGAAGTATTTCTCCGCGCCCTCTCAAATCGGAAATATCAACGCTCTCAAAACGAATATCCGCTATGAGAGCGATGATCTGACAATTCGTGATGTACGATATGACGCGGTTAATTTCAAGGACGGCGAAGATACCCACTTGATACTCCAGAACGGAGAAAACGCTATCGGACTTACTCCCGCGAAGATGTCACGGAGCGATATGATAAGCGCGTGTATCAATCAGCTTGGTTTGTCCGAATATCAAGCGGAAAAGGCGGTAGATAAAGCTGTCAAAATAGATGATCAAGTGCGGTCGCGTATGGAGGAGCGCACATTGGACGAGCGCGGCTATTCCGAGGAATTACGCATTGAGCGCACCTCGGATAACACATTCACGGTAAGCTCGCGGGATAAGGTAAAGGTCTACAATTTTACCACGATAAACAACGAGGAAAAAATCGCGGAGCATTTCAACATACCGAAAGAAAACGCGCGGAACATCATAGACAAAGCCAAGCGGCAGAGCGTTTTGCAAAACCGAATACGCAGCGCGACTAAGAAGAAAAAGCAGCCGCAGACCGCCGAAACGCCGCAAATTAAAACGAGTAAGGGGTTGAAGCATTGAAAAAGAAGATCGACCCTCTTTCTATCGGGCTTTACGCCCTTATAGTTTTCGCCGTCCTGTATGTTTCGGCGGCACTCGGCGCGGCTATGGACTTATCCTTGACCGAGGACGGCACGTTGGATTTTACCGCGCTTATGACAAACGTTGAAACAGTCCTCGCCGCGCCAAACACGGTATGGGCGCATTTCACGGACTTTTCGGGATACTCCGCGAAAATAACTCTGTTGGTCGCTTTCGCGCTCGGAATATACGCGCTCTTGAAAGCGACCTCGAAAAAGCGTCTGCACCGCAAGGGCGTGGAACACGGCTCGGCGCGGTGGGCAACAGCCAAAGAGGAACAGTTTCTCCGAGATAATGCGGATAAGAAAAAGCATAAGCACGATTGGATAGGCAAGCTGCCGAAATTTATTCAGCCCATTGTCCGAAAAATTCTGAGAGTGCCGCCGCCAAAGGAGATACCTTTTCAGACGGATAACAATATACTCTTGACACAAGAAGTCCGAATGTCCTTAAATACCCGACAGCACCGCGAAAATTTGAATGTGTTGGTTATCGGCGGTTCGGGCGCGGGCAAGTCGAGATTTTATGTCAAACCGAACCTTATGCAGTTGAACACTTCGTATGTCATTACCGACCCCAAAGGCGAGTTATTACGCTCGTGCGGAAAACTGTTAAAAAAGGCGGGCTACGAAATACGCGTGTTTAATCTTATAGATATGGCGCACTCGAACAATTACAACCCTTTTCAGTACGTCTACGACAAAAACGGAGATATGAATAAAACGTATGTTATGAAAATGGTGAATTGTCTGATGAAGAACACCAAGCAAGACGGCAGTTCCGGGGGAGATCAATTCTGGGGTGCGACACGTTCCGTATTGAAAAGATACGGCACTATATAAATAAAAGAACGTAACGGTTCTGTATAGTAGAACTGAAAATCCGAGAGGTGGAATGAAGCGGTAACGCGCCGAAACGCCTCCCTTGATACTCCGAACGGCATTAACGGGAAACCGAATTGTCGTAAGCTCGGTGAAGTCGGCAGAGAGATACCGTAAGAAAGCAATTTCACGAAAACTGCTCAGAGGTGGGCGGCGTATCCTATATGCCGGAGGTCTATAAAATGTATACGGTAAGAATGACGGAAACGTCTGACGAAGCTGCGAATGTACGGGTCTATAATTGGACGATATAGAAATGTATCGGGTGTTTTCGGACAAGACCGTGGGGTAAAGTAAAAGTCCCAAATATGAAATACCCTGCTTTGTTACAGGCATTGCCAAGCGGTCAGGCTCATAGCAGATACCTAAGTGCATATGTAAAGATAGGATTTTCGGAACGTGGCAGCCTACAATACGCGATATGCGGTACAGTCGAAGAATAATAAGCTGTTTTGATTGTGGGCAAAGAAGCGGCACTACCGATGATGTTTTCCGTAATGGAAAGCGGAGGGACAGCCGCAATTCGATATTGCAAAAATAGTTATAGGTGTAAAATTTCATAGCTTCCCGTAAGACTAAGAAAAACAATCCCGAAAGGGGGCGTTGCCTATGACAAAGCACAAGAAACAAAGAAAATTAAGACATTTGGAATATTACGACCTGCAAAGCGTTTTTGACAAGTTGTACGCTGACAGCAAACGAGGTGAAGTTTTCACAAATCTCATGGAAATAATCCGTGATGAAAATAATATACGGCTGGCGTATCGGAATATAAAGCGCAACACGGGAAGTAATACGGCAGGAGTGGACGGTATCACTATAAAGGATATCGAAAAACTCAACGCCGAAAAATACGTTGAAATAATTCGGCGTAAATTGGCATGGTACAAACCCAAACCCGTAAGACGAAAAGAGATTGAAAAACCAAACGGCGGTATTCGTCCGCTTGGAATTCCCTCAATGACCGACAGACTTGTTCAGCAGTGCATTTTGCAAGTGCTTGAGCCGATTTGCGAAGCAAAATTTTATGAGCGGAGCAATGGTTTTCGACCGAATAGGTCGGCGGAACACGCTTTGGCGCAATGCTATAAAATGATACAGCAAATGAACTTGCATTATGTTGTAGATGTTGACATTAAAGGCTTTTTCGATAATGTTGACCACACAAAGCTGATAAAACAAATGTGGACGTTGGGAATAAGGGACAAGCAGTTGATTTGTATTATAAAAGAAATGCTGAAAGCTCCTGTTGCAATGCAGGACGGAAGCGTAATCTATCCCGATAAGGGAACACCGCAAGGCGGTATTTTATCCCCGCTTCTGGCAAATATCGTTTTAAATGAGTTGGACTGGTGGATAGCGGGACAGTGGGAAACTATTCCTACTCGCAAAGCTAAAACCAAATACAAAAAGGACGGCTCAATGGACAACGGAAAAAAATACACTTCTCTGCGCAATAACAGCAATCTCAAAGAAATGTATATCGTAAGATATGCGGACGACTTTAAAATATTCTGCCGAAAGCGGAGCGACGCCGACAAGGTTTTCATTGCGGTAAAGCAGTGGCTAAACGAACGGCTGAAGCTGCAAGTAAGCGAGGAAAAATCAAAGGTCGTTAATCTCAAAAGGCACTACTCGGATTTTCTCGGATTTCGTTTAAAAGCGATTCCCAAAAGCGGCAAATATGTTGTTGGGTCGCATATGTCGGAAAAGGCTCTGAAACGGGAAACGGAAAAGCTGATAGGTCAGATAAAATATATCGAAAATCCGAAAAACGCTAAGGAGGAAGCGTTAGCGGTCAGCCTGTACAATTCTATGGTATGGGGAATTCATAATTATTACCGCTATGCGACAAATATCAATATTGATTGTCGAAAAATTCAATTTCGGATAAACAGCCTGATGAGAAACAGATTACGGGACAGGGTCAAGAAAAACGGCAAAATCAAAAGCGAATATGTTCGGAAAAATTACGGTGCAAGCGAACAAGTGAGATTTATCGGCGGTATTGCGGTCTGCCCTATCGGATATATCAAAACCAAAAATCCGATGTACAAAAAGGCGGTTATCTGCAAATATACCGAAGAAGGGAGAGAGGAAATTCACAAAAATCTTAAATTCGACGAGCTGACAATAAAGGTACTGCATATGCTGGCAACGGCGCAAATGCCAAACAGAAGCGTTGAATATATGGATAACCGAGTTTCACTGTATGCTGCGCAATACGGAAAATGTGCGGTGACGGGCAAACCTCTGTGGATTGATGAAATCCATTGTCACCATAAAAAGCCCGTCAGCTTGGGCGGCACGGACGAATATAAAAATCTGATAATAGTCCATGTTGACGTTCACAGGCTGATACACGCAAGCACCACAGACGCAGTCAAATTTTATCTCGATAAGGTAAAACCGAACATCACCATGCTAAAGAAAATCAATCAATTAAGAGAATTAGCGGGTAATTCCGCGATTTAAGTTTCGTATGCTTTGAAGTTTACACTAATCTGACGAAAACGCAATACCGATGGAACGCCGTGTGCGGTGAAAGTCGCATGCACGGTGTGGAGCAGGGGAAAACTCGGAGATTATTTCAAAGAGTTACCTATTGCTATACGACAGTACGAAAGCATTAACGCTTGCTATCGCGTTTTATCTTCTGGAAAAAAAGGACGCGAAAGACCCGAACGGCAACTCGCTTGACCGAAATTTCAGCACCGTTATGCGGCTTATGAGATTAGCGGAGATCTCGGAGCAGGACGAAAACCACCGCTCCCCTCTTGACGATCTGATGGACGAGCTGCGTGAGGAAAATCCGTACAGTATGGCGGTATCGTATTACGCGGACTTTAAAAAGGCTCCTGCGGAAACGGCGAAATCAATTCTTATTTCAGCGGCAGTTAGATTTGCCGCTTTTAATTTGCCCGAAGTAGCGGACTTAACGCACACGGACAATATACATCTTGATACGCTCGGCGACAAAAAGACCGCGCTGTTTGTAATTATACCGTCCTCTGATGCCACTTTTAACTTTTTGGCGGCGATGATGTACACACAATTATTCGATACCTTGTATGACACGGCGAATTTCAAATACGGCGGTCGCTTGCCCGTCCACGTTCGCTGTCTGTTGGACGAGTTTGCTAACATTGGCACTATTCCCGACTTTGACAAATTGCTTGCCACAATGAGAAGTATGGAGATTTCTGCGAACATTATCATACAAAATCTGGCGCAGTTAAAAAAGATGTATGAAAAGTCGTGGGAGATAGTTACGGGTAACTGTGACTCACTCCTGTTTCTCGGCGGTCAAGAGGCTAGTACGCTTGAGGCGATCTCAAAGTCTTTGGGTAAAGAAACGATTGACGTTGTTTCACAAAACCGAACGCGCAGTCACAAATCGCCGTCCACGTCCGAAAACAACAGCATTTTGGGGCGTGAGCTTATGACCCCCGATGAATTAAAGGTTATGAAAGCGAATGAGTGTGTGCTTATTGTACGCGCTTTATACCCTTTTCATTGTCACAAATTTGACATCGAAAAGCACGTTAATTATCGGTATCTGGAGGACTTTAACAAGGACTACGCGTATCTTATCGACGATCTGCACACGGAAAAAGCCCCCGATATGGCGGCGAATTATTCCGAGAAGATCACGCCGAGGGACAAGCCCGCGGATACCGAAAAGCCCGTCACGGACGTGGATATTCCCGATGATATGGAGGTGTATGAAATGGCTGATGACAGCATTGACAGAGAATTTGTCGAGGACAAAAACGAGATAGCCGCGGCTCTGGAGCGCAACGAAAAGCGGAATAATCTCTCGGCAAGCGTTGACATTTACGGCGATAACGATACGGATTTCTCCGACGACGCGCTCCCGAACGCCGAGGACCTGATACCGTATGACTTGTCCGAAAGCAAGGTTTTCGGAGAGGCAGATTACAACGCTATGTTTGACAGCGTTGATAACTTTTAGATACTTCCGCACAAGGCGGTTGTACATAAATATTTTTTTCAAAGGAGGTTTTCTATTATGGAAAACAACACTACCCTTGCTGCTCGTAAGGAGCAGCGCAATCCCCTTAAGAGAGCATTTTCGGCAATTACGGGAAAGTGCAGAAAGATCGCGCTTGCCGTCACGACTATGCTCACAATGTCGGTCGCGACTACGGTAAATGCCTTTGCCGCGTCCACGCCCGCAGCAGGTGGCGCTCCCGTTGACGGTGAGGCGGCGTTTAACTCGGTTGTCGGTTTTTTCGCTACTTGGATCGGGCGTATCGGCTTGGTGGTCGCGTTTGTCGGCGGCGTTATGTTCGCATTGGCAATTAAGAACGACGACGCTGAGGCAAAGACGCGCGGTCTGATGACACTTGCAAGCGGCTTTGTGGTGTTCGCGCTCACGCTCTCGCTTGATTTGTTCGGCATTACCTGATAGCTCCCCCAAAAAACAGTAACTTAACGGCTCTTGGAAACAGCGGTGCTGTACTTTTCAACACCGCTGTTTTCCTTATCTCGGAAAGGAGGTTTTTGAATGTGGAGTTACGGGCAATGTATGGATAACATCAAGGGCATTGTTTTGGAACTTAACACAATGTTCTCAATGCTTATGGAGCTGTTGATGAATGACAGCTTGCTGACTACTACGACCGCGGCGCTGCCGAATTTGATAGCGGCGATTAAGGCTACGTCATTAACGCTGTGCGTGATGTTTTTCCTTATCGACTTTTTCACGAAAACGCTCCACTTGCAGTGGGTGACGTGGGAAAACGTGTTAATGCTCTTTATTAAGCTGGTGTTCGCAAAAGTCTGTGTGGATAATTCCGAGCTGATTATGACGGTGGTCTACAAGGGCTTTAACGGCTTTGTCGGGGCATTGAGCGGAACGGTAATGCAGTATAGGTTTATTGACGGCGATAATATGACGAAAGCGCAGTATTTCGTTTCTTCATCGGACGCGTCGTTGATCGTAAACGATGTAAAAGCGGGATTTCTCAACTTCCAACCGCTGTTGATGAATTTGCAGATCACAATTCAAGGGCTGATAATGAAAATTGTTATGATACTCGCGAATGTGGTCGTTATCGCGCGTTTGTTCGAACTGACCGTGTACACGCTGATCGCGCCCGTGCCGCTGTCAACATTTGCTTGCGACGGGCTTTCGGACGTCGGAAAAGGCTTTTTGAAGTCCTATGCCGCGGTATCATTGCAAGCAATTGTTCTGGCGATTATGTTCTTTTCCTATAATGCCGTAAACCAAGCGTTAATAAGCGGTAACATAGGCAATACAAACCTTTCGCTCAACGGCTTAATGGGATTGATAACCACATTAACGCTTGCTATGGGCGTTATGCAGTCGGGAGCGTGGTCGAAAAAGATATGCGGTGCAATGTAGGAGGTGTAGCATTTGATTGAAATTAAGATACCGAAAGAGATAACCGAGTATAAGGAAAAATTTCTTTTCGGTCTGACGGTCAGGCAGTTTGTATCGGCGGTAGCGGCTCTCGCGGTCTGCGTACCGCTTTTTATTTTCGGCAAGGACTATCTCGGCGATGACGTTATAGGGTGGCTGATTATTCTTATCGCCGTTCCTATTTTCGCGTTCGGATTTTTCAAGTTTGACGGAATGACATTTGAGGTTTTCCTCGGAATGCTTTTCCGGCAGAAATGGGCAGAGCCGCAAAGACGGACTTATGAGGAGCTGCCCGTGTTCTGGGATTGCCGCGAGGAGATAATCGAGGACAGGATAGCCCACCAGCTTGCGGAGATAAAGCATCGCAAGAAATCGGCTAAACGAAAGGACGGTGTTTACAATGAACATAAATAAGCCCAAAGCGGAAAACTCCGCAAAGGAAATTGACAAGGTGCGCGTTGCAAAGCAGAAAAAGCCCCGAAAGGTCAAGGAAAAGCGCGAGGCGCGCAAGGTGGCGCGTTCGGTGCAGGACACAATTCCCTACGAACACGTTCACGGCAAATACATTTTTGAGGTGGCGAAAAACCGCTATTCCGTGACATACGCTTTCAACGACGTTACCTATAATGCGGCTGACGGCACGGAACAGGAGCGGATTTTCCTCGCATACGGCGATCTGCTCAATAGCTTTGATACCACCGACGATATTCAGATAACGCTCCATAACAATGTCGTAAATCAAAAGGAGTTTTCCGGCAAGATACTTCTTAAACCCGCTAATGACGGCTTTGACGAGTATCGCCGCGAGTACAACGATATGTTGTTGGATAAAATGCAGCAGGGGCAGAACGGTATAACCACAAAAAAGTATTTTACCGTTACCGTTGCGGCGGCAAACCTCGAATTGGCGCAACAGAAGATAGCCGCTAACGAGCTGGCTTTACGCGCCGCTTTTCAGAAGATAGGGTCGAATATTGAAAAGCTGAAAGCTAATGAGCGTATTCGTATCATTGCGGATATTTTCAGAGGGGTAAATCAAGAGATACGCCCTATCACCACATCGCAGTTTATGCGCGGAGCGGAAAAGTCCTTGTGTTGCCCCGATTACTTTGAGTTTAAAAAGGACTATTTTCTCTACAATGACAAATTCGCGAGAATGGTCTACCTCAAGCATTTGCCCTCGTCGCTTGTTGACGATATTCTGAAAGATCTGTGCGAAACGTCTTTGCCGATAGTCGTTACGGTGAACATTTCCCCCGTTGAGCCGTCCGAGGCTATTAAGGTAGTCAAGCGGCAGTTGACGGCTATGCGTTCCAACAAAATGCAAAAGGAAAAGAAAGCCGCCCAGCACGGAGTTTTCACGGACGTGATCTCTGATGATCTGAAACAGTCACTTGAAGAAGGCGAGGAACTGTTGAACGACTTGCAGAGTAAAAATCAGAAGATGTTTCTGTTAAATCTCGTTGTGATGATAACGGGCAACAGCTTTGAGGAATTGGAGAATAACACGGACAAGATAGAGGCGGTATTCCGCACAAAGGTCTGCACCACATCACGGGCGCATTATCAGCAGGAGGACGCGCTTGCAAGCTGTCTGCCGCTTGGTAATTGCCGCTTAAAGGTTCGCAGAACGCTCACTACCGAGAGCGCGTGTGTATTTATGCCGTTTAACAGTAAGGAACTCTCGCAGGAGGGCGGCGTTTATTACGGCTTAAATCAGACTACCAACAATTTGATAGTGTTCAACCGCGCAAGCCTTATAAACGCTAACGGCTTTATACTCGGCTGTCCGGGATCGGGAAAAAGTTTCTCGGCAAAGCGTGAAATGGTCAACGTTTTCCTTTCGACCGATGACGATATTATCATTGTCGATCCCGAACGCGAGTACACAAACCTCGTCAAGGCTCTCGGCGGTGAACTGCTGTATATTTCAGAAAGCTCTGATACCCACCTCAATCCGCTTGAAATCTCAATCGAGGAATATAACAAAGGCGAGGACGTTGTTTCGTCCAAGTACGATTTTTTCCTGAGTTTCTTTGAAACGATTATGGGAAAGAGCGGTATATCGCCCGAACAGAAAACGATTATCGACAACTGCTTGCACGAGGTTTACAGAGATTTTCTGCTCGGTAATACGACCGTAATGCCTACGCTCAAGGATTACTACGATATTCTCTGCAAGGAAAAGTCCGAGGAGGCAAAGCCGCTGTATATGTCGCTTGAACTGTATGTCAACGGCTCTATGAAAACATTCTCGTATTCCTCGAATGTGGACGTTAATAACCGCGTGGTGGTCTACGATATTAAGGATTTGGGAAAGCAGTTAAAGCCTTTGGGAATGATGGTCGTGCTTGAGAATTTGTGGGATAAGATAGTCCGTAACCGTGAGCGCGGTATCCGCACTCGTATCTATATCGACGAGATTTACTTGTTGTTCCGCAACGAGGAAAGCGCAAACTTCTTGTTTGAGTTGTACAAGAGAGCGCGTAAGTGGGGCGGCATACCGACGGGTATCACGCAAAATGTAGAGGATTTGCTTAAATCCGATACGGCGCGTTCAATGTTGTCAAACTCGGAGTTTATCCTGATGTTAAATCAAGCCGCGTCCGACCGCGATCAGCTTGCTCGTTTGCTGAAAATTCCCGAAACGATGATGAGTTTTGTAACAGGTGCTCCCGCGGGTTCGGGGCTTATCTATTGCGGACTTAACGGGTCACTTCCGTTTAAAGACGACTTCCCCACCGATACCAAGCTGTACCGCTTGATGACCACGAAATTCGGTGAGTGATATGAATATATTACTTGCTTGTGAGGAAAGCCAGCGTGTTACGATCGAGTTTCGGCGGTTGGGTCATACGGCTTTTAGCTGTGATTTAATGTCTTGTTCGGGCGGTCATCCCGAATGGCACATACAAGGCGATGTGCTGCCGCTTATCAACGGCGATTGCACATTTACGACAATGGACGGCGAGGTGTATGAATTAAACGGCAAGTGGGATATGATCATAGCGTTTCCGCCGTGTACATATCTGACAAACGCGGGAACTCGGCATTTTTCCGTTAGGTGCAACCCTCCCGAAAAAGTTGCGGCGCGAGAAAGGCTCCGCGAACAGGCGGCGGAATTTTTTCTCAAATTCGCAAACGCGGCTTGTGAGCGAATAGCTATCGAGAACCCTGTCGGATATATGAGCAGGCATTTCAAGCCGCCTACTCAAATAATCGAGCCGTATTATTTTGCAAAGAGCAAAGACGATACGGACTATGTAACCAAGCGGACGTGCCTGTGGTTAAAGGGTTTGCCGCCGCTGAAAAGAACGAGCGATCTGCCGCGCCCCGAACCTATAAGGTCATACACAAACATACACGGAAAAACAAAATATGTGGATTGGTGTATGACCGTGGGAGGAAAAAATCAAGCAGAACGCGCCAAGAAACGCTCAAAGACGTTTTTCGGGATAGCGGCGGCAATGGCGGAGCAATGGGGAGGTGATATTTCTGAAAGTAATAATCGGTAAAGACGGGATAAGCGGACAAGCGTTTAACGACAAAGCGCAAATCTCGCACGAGATAACGCAAAAGGAAACGCTCTCCAAGCGGAACGACGGTGTTATTTCCGGCAAGACCGCGCGAAAGGTCGGTGATGATAAACCCGTTGAGGGCATCGCTCCCAAGCCGCGCGGCTCTCCGTCTGCCGCAAAACAGCGGCAAGTGTATTTTTCCAAGAAAACGCCGCAGTCAAAGACCTATAAGGTGCTTAACAACGGCGTGGTCGGAAAAAGTGAGCTGACCAAAAAGAAAATACGCGTTATAAGCAGCAAGAAAGCCGCAAAACTGAAAAGGGCTAAACTCAAAAAGCTGAAAAAACAGCAAAGGCGGCGAATGAGCGAGCAGATGCAGTTGACGGGAATTGCAATGTACGGATTTTCTCCGTCAAAGAAGGTCGATTTAAACAAGGCGGTCGGCGGTGTGAAAAAGGTATCTCACGCTGTCGGAAAACCCGTAACTCGGCTGAAACAGCAGTTTTACAGCCAAGCCGACAAATCCGACGACAGCGGCGTAAAAGCCGCAAAGCTCGGTATGCAGATAAAGGACTACGGCACAAGCGGACTGAAAACCGCCGTAAATACGGGCGCGAAAACCGTTAAGAACGGTTCAAAAATTGCGAAAAGGGTTTATCGAAAAGTCCACAAGCCCACATCGGCTCAATTGCGGCGAAAGCTCCAAAAGCGCGTTAATCACAATCTTGTCGCGGAGGCTAAATTCCTCGCGAAACGCGCCGCAAAGAACGGAGCGAAAGCCGCAGGCAAGGCAACCGCAAAAGCCGCGCAAGCTGCCGCAAAGGCTGCCGCTAAAGCCGCACAAGCCGCCGCGAGAGCAGTCGCAAGCGCAGTTACAAAAATTGTCGGGATTATCGCGGAAACAATGCCGTGGAGCATGATAATCATAGCCGCTATTCTGCTGATAGTTATTATCGCTCTTATGTTCGGTTCATTGATTTCGGGCGCGGGCGGCTCTGTTGCGGGCGGCGGCGCGTGGCTCGTTGACGATAGCAATAACCAAACCCCCGAGGAAATTTACGAGGGTTACAAGGAATTTATCGAGCAAGCAAAGGACGTTATGCAAACGCAGGCAAAGGACGCTCTGAAAAGCGAGGTCACGGGATTTTGCAACGGCGATACAACAACGCCGCGGAAGATAATTCAGTACATCGACAAGACCCATAACAACACTTACTATCCGGCAAAGGGCGCGGACACTTCGATTAACGCGCTGATTGAGCAATTCGGAACGGACGACTACGCGGACTATATGTCCCTGCTGTTTGTACTTATGACACGCGAAAAGCAACAGGCGGACGGTGTGACGGATGAGGAAATCTACGACTTTGACTTCAAGAAAGAAGATTTTGAGGAATTTATGCGGACGGTCAACGAAAACTCTTGTCGGTGGGGAGATACGTTTGTACATAAAACGGCTGTCGAAACCTCACCTCACCCTTGTCCGGGGCGGAATTGCAAAACGGAGTACAGATCGGGTTGTAAGTGTTCCTCGTATACCGATAACGAGGGCAAAATTCACCACTATTGCGGAGGACACCCATACTGCCCCGTTGATCACACAAAACTCACGGTGAAATTGGTAACGATAAAGGATTACTACGGCAAGGAATACCCCGAAATATATAATTTCTCCGATACCGAAAAAGCGCGGTATGAAGCGTCCAAAGCAATTATACAGGGTCTGCTCGATTATTGGGAGGGATAGTTATTATTAAGAAATTTTACGCGTACATCACGGGCAAAACCGTAAAACAGCGCATTTGCATTTGCATAGTGCTTACGGTAATGCTTACGTTTGCTTTTTTCATTGTCAAGGCGAACTTTTTTGACAAACCGAACGCGCCGCCCGTTATTTCCGAATACTCCGAGAACAGCGACAGCGCGGACGGTAATGCCGCCGAGAATTACGAGCCGCCGAAATTCCACATCAGCCTGATAGACACGGGAGTGCTGCTTGCGGTGACAGCGGCGTACTCGGTTCATAAACTCCGGGAGAAAAAGCGGCAAGGGAGGTTGTGATATATGCCAACGTTCAATGAACGCTTGAAAACGCAGAACAGAAAGCTCGCCGAAAAGCAAAAACAGCTTGATAAACTCAACAAGACCGTTGAAACGGCGCGGGAAAGTATCAAGGTAATAAACCGCGAGATCGGCGAGATAAAAGATGAGATAAGCGCACTTGAAACGCGGATACTCACCGAGGCTATCAGTCAAAGGGGTATAAGCGTAGCGGAGCTGGCGGCGGCTATCGAAACGGGAACATTCATTCCCGAAAAGCCGCCCGATAGTAAAAGCAGTACTGAAAACAGTACCGACAAAACATTGACCGAAAAGGAGGTTACAGATGAGGTTAGTGGTAGCGGAAAAGCCCTCGGTGGCTCGTGAGATAGCCGCCGTTATCGGCGCGGACAAATACGTCGGCGGCGTTATGCGTGGTAACGGCTATATCGTCACGTCTGCGAGGGGGCATTTGGTTCGGCTCAAAGAGCCGCAGGAATACGACATCAGATACGAAAAGTGGAACATTGACGATCTGCCGATAATCCCCGACTTTGAATTCGTGCCTATTGAGAGCGCGGTCGAGGTTTTGGAACATCTCACGCCGCTGATGAACGGCGCGGAGGTTGACGAGATAATCTGTGCTACGGACGCGGGGCGAGAGGGCGAGTGCATTTTCCGATACATATATGATTTTATCGGCTGCACAAAGCCCGTAAAGCGGCTGTGGATTTCCTCTCTCACCGCCGAGAGTATCAAAAACGGATTTGAAAATCTGCTCCCGTCCGAGGAGTATGACAATATGTATGCGGCGGGAATTACCCGCGCCAAGATTGATTGGCTCTGGGGTATGAATTTAACGCGACTTTACACAAAGCACTTTGGCGCGATCTGCTCAATCGGGCGTGTTCAGACCGCCGTCGTGAATATGATTGCAAGCCGCGACAGCGAGATCGAGCATTTTACCAAAAAGCCGTATTTCAAGCTGAAACTCGACAACGGCGCGGAATATTTCGATGAGAGCGGCGATTACTTTACAACGCGCACCGAGGCGGAGAGTGTCCGCGCAAAATGCGAGGGCGGCACTTGCAAGGTGATCTCCGCAAAAACGCAATTCAAAAAGGAAAATCGTCCGCTGTTGTTCTCCCTCACTTCGTTACAAGCGGAGGCTAACGATAAGTACGGATTTTCGGCGGCAACAACACTTACGGTTATGCAGTCACTCTACGAAAAGAAATTACTGACCTATCCAAGAACGGACAGTAACTTCCTTACGGACGATATGGCGGCGATTTTGCCCGACCGCGTGGCTATGCTCCGCGTATTTGATGAACGTGCGGACAAGCTGCTGACCGAGGGGTTGAACATTGACGGTCGTATCATCAACAACGGCAAGGTGTCCGATCACCACGCCATAATTCCCACGGAGAATATCGGAAACGCCGACAAAGCCGAGTTGTCCGAGAGCGAAAAGGCTGTTTTGGATATGGTGATAACGCGCTTTCTGGCGGCTTTGTCGGCGCAGTACGAATATTCCGAAACGGAGTACGTTTTTGATTTAAATGGTGAACGCTTTCGGTGCAAAACAAAGCAGACCGTCAAGCTCGGTTGGAAAAAATTCTACACGGAAGATGAAAGCGGCACTGCCCTCTCGTACTCCGAGGGTGACGAGATCGCGGTAAACGATATTGAGGTGGTCGAGTGCGAAACCGCGCCGCCCAAGCGATTTACGGAAAGTATGCTCTTAAAGACAATGGAGAATATAGACCACCGTATTGAGGATAAGGAATTGTCCGAATATGTTTCCGAGCGCGGTTTGGGTACTCCCGCGACACGAGCCGCGATTATCGAGCGCATTATACGTGTCGGCTATGTGGAGCGCAAGGGTAAACAGCTTGTCGCGACAGACAAGGCGAAAACGGTCATTTCCCTGTTGCCCGATGAGGTCAAAAGTGTTGAAATAACCGCCGCTATGGAGCTGCAACTGTCCGCGATAGAAAACGGAACGGTAAGCGCGGAGGACGTTATTTCGGGAGTTATCGCAAAGATACGCTCCGTTATAGCCGCAGAAAACGGAAAAGCGCATATTTCCCTTGCGCCCGAACGTGAAACGCTCGGCAGATGTCCGAAATGCAGCGGCAACGTCTACAAGTACGTCAAGGACGGTAAAACTTGCTATTACTGCGAAAATTCGCCGAGAACGTGCTATTTCCGCGTGTATGAGGACGATCTTTTCTTTAAATCCAAAGGGAAAAAATTGTCCGAGGGTAACGTTAAAACTCTGCTTGAAAAGGGAAAGTTGAAGATGAACGGCTTGAAATCCGAGCGCACGGGCAAAACCTACGATGCCGTCATTTCATTCAAGGACTATGTGAGCAAAACGGACGGGAAAACAAAGGTCGGCTTTGCTATGGAATTTGACAATTCCAAAAAGCACCACCGATAAAGAAAGGAGAGATCATATTGTATTTTTTTCGCGTAGAAATATCCAGCTTTGATGACGCGGCGAAAACTCTGTTTATTATCCCCGAACAGAACGCGGACGAACAGGGTGTACCGTTTGAGGAAAGATTTCTCACAATGACCGCTGAATACAAGGCGTTTATTAAGGAAACCGCGACAAGTATGGTTGACGGTACATATACGCAGTTTGCTTGTGAGGAAAGGTACGAGAGCATTTCCGAGGAGCTTTTTGGACAATTGCAAGCCGAGGGTAAGCTGACGGAGCTTGACGGCAACAGCTTTTCAATTTCCACGGGATTTAAGCCCAAGAAGTCGGGCGGCGGCAAAAAGGATATAAAGATGTATCTGATAATCGGCGCGTTTGCGCTTGCGCTTGTCGTTCTTCTGATAGTATCGGCGGCGGTGGGCGGCAAGGGCGATGAAGATACCGTTACCTCGGTCGAAACCTCGGAGAGCGTGGAAAGCACCGAAAACTCCGCGCCCGAAACCTCGGAGGACAGCACTTCTTCCGATGATGAAAGCTCCGAAACCTCAACGAGCAGTACAACCTCGGACTATGTGGACGACCCGCCCGACGATACCTCCGACACGTCCGGGGGAACGGACGAGAACGGCTACACAAACACGGGATATTCCCCAAAGCCGACAACAGCGGCAAGCAGCGGAAACGGTAATGTAAGCGGCACATACAGTATTTCTTTCAACACGAACGGCGGCGAGGGTTCGCTTGAGGGAATTACCGCTGAGGCGGGTCAATATGTCGTGCTGCCGAGCGCGGAGGTTGCCGCAAAATCGATCAGCAAAAAGGGCTATAAGCTGATAGGCTTTTCCGACAATACGGAAATCCCCTATCCGCTTTACCACTACAAAATGCCGTATGAGAACGTCACGCTTTTCGCGGTATGGGAGCCTGATACTTTCACCGTGACCTACAATTCCAACGGCGGCACGGGAACGCTCTCACGCGCGGAGGTAAAGTTCGGAGATAACGTTCCGCTCCCGACCGATATTTCCGTTTACAAGGACGGTCTGTTCTTGTCGGGGTGGGCAAAGACGGCGAGTGCCAAAACAGCACTGAAAACATTGAAAATGCCCTCCGAGGATATAACGCTTTACGCGGTATGGAACAGTAAAGCGCCGACGGCGAAAATAACGCTCCACTATGACGATAAAATTCAAGTCATAGAAAAGGAAATAGGCTCAACGGTCGATATGCTCAACAGCTTTGGGGTGCAAAAGGACGGTCAAACGGTCGAGGGGTGGTATTTTGAAAATTCGCCCTCTCGCGTTGAAATGCTTTATGTTGACGGCGACTGTGACCTCTACGCAAAGTGGCAGAACGCGGAGTATATAACGGTAACGATTGACCGCGGCTATCTCGACAAGAGCGCGGAAACGTACAGAATACCGCTTGATATGACGGGTGCAGCCACTTTAAAGCTCCCCGTTGTTGACGATAAAAACGACGTTTACAATCACGTTGACGGCTGTACCTACGGATATTCCGACAGAAAGCAGACGGGCGAGTTCGGCACAATTAAGTATTTCGGTGATACGGAGTACAAATTCACCGAGAACATTACTCTTTATCGCGTCTTGAACGAATACGGCGGCGGTGTCGGCACAAAGGACGATCCGTATATTATCAGCTGTTACGATCAGCTTTTGCGGCTCTCCGAAAACGGAGCAAGCGGATATTTCAAGCAGACAGCGGATATAAAGTTCCCCTCGAATATCGAGCGCAAGCCTATTGATACCAAGATAATCTCCCGTGGCTACGAAAACAAGTCCTACGACTTCTTTGTCTATGACGGCGGCAGTTTCAAGATAAGCAATATCCGCGGAAACGGCGGTCTGTTCGGAAATATCGCGGGTTCAACGATAAAGAATGTCATTATAGACGGCGCGAATATCGAACGCGGGAAATCGGACAATCTCGGTATTCTCTGTAATGAAGTTGCCTCGTACTCGTTCGGAAGTGTTGACGGCTCACGGGATTTTGCTACGGGAAACACCAAAATTCAAAACTGTACCGTAAAAAACAGCAAAATAGACGGAGAGGGCGCGGAGAATGTCGGCGGTATTTGCGGCTATGGCGGTATCATCTCCGATTGTTATGCAAGTGAGGTTTCGATCAGCGGCGGTGATAATGTCGGCGGCATTGTAGGAAACGCTTGTTCGGTAACAGGTTCTCTCGCGAATGGTGTGACCACAAGCGGCGTTATTAAATCCGCGGGCGGTATTGCGGGTACGGCATACGGCGCGAAGATCTATACCAACGGCAATGAGTACGGTTATTCGGGCGGTAATATCATAGGGTGCGGAGTGCGCACGTTCACTTCATCGGCTGCCAACAGCGGCGGCATTGTCGGAACGGCTACATCGCGCAACAAGTCCGCGTATATCAAGAGTTGCTATACCGCAAACATTTACCTCAACGGAAAAAACAACGGCGGTATCGCGGGCGCGGACGGAGATAACGAGCCGCATAGAATAGCGTACTGTCTGGTGGACAACACAAACCGCTATTCCGTCATAGGCGGCACGGAAATCAAGTCCATAGGCAAAACAATGGTGCTTTCCGTTCCGGCAGACAGCGGATTGACAGTCGAGGGAGTGCTTTCGGTGCTGAATGCCGCAGGCAGCGGTTACAATGGCTGGAAACGCTCCGACAAGGTAAACAACGGATACCCATATCCGTCAAAAATAATTTTATGAGGAGGTTCTGCTATGAGCGACGAACTGAAAGCAAAGAGGCGCACGGAATGGCTTGTCGATGAGCTTATGGATATGCAGAGGGAGCGCGATGACGCTCTCGATAAGCTGAACAAGGCGAGAATGGAGATTTTTTCGCTTGAAACAAAGCTGAAAGCGGTCGATACCCTGACGTGCGGCAACTTCAAGCGCGAGAACACGGCGGCATTTGAGAAAAACACGGACATACCCTATGCGGACGATAAGGAGGTCAACAATGAATAATAAGGACAACGTTAATGTTATCACTCTGAAAGGACGGTTTGTTTCCGCTCCCAAGCTCAACACGACAAAGGCGGGCGTTCCCGTAACCTCGTTTGCCATTGAAGTAAACAGGCGTAACGGCAAGAAATCCGATTATTTCACCATTGTTTGTTGGAATGAGAACGCGGAGTACGTCTGCAATAAGTACACCGAGGGCGCGGAGATCGTGGTTGACGGTGAAATGCAGACCCACCGTCACCCCGATAAGCACGGCAACAATGTGACTTGGTATGAGGTGGTTGCGGATCACGTTCTGCTTTTTGCCGATAAGAAGTATATCGCTCCCACCAACGCGCCTGTTATTCCCGAACAGACGGACATATCCGCTCTGTAAATTCTACTTATAAGCTGTGCTATCGGCTATACGGGCAGAAAGGGGGCTTATATGGACAAGGAAGATTGGCAATTTTACGTCATTCCCGATCTGATAACTTGGGCTAATCCGAGAGAGTATGGGAAAAGTACCGAGATCGAGCATTATAACTCGTTTGACGAAGCCAAAGAGCGTTTTGAGGAACTTCTGAGCGAAGCCTATAATTCCGAAACCGTTCTTGATGATTACGGACAGCCCGCCGCGCGGCTCACATTGGGAGTTGAAAAAAGTGCTGCCGCTTTTGATATTCTGCACGTCCGCGGCGGTGAAAACGTGCTTGTGGAGGACTTCACAAGAGATGAAACGTATTCCGCAGACAGCAGCTTGTTAGCGGCTATCCGCAAAACCGCCGCCGAGATAGGGTTTGATAAGGTCAACAGCTATCCCATTCTGGAGAACGGAAAACGTGGTATGCCCGCTTTCGTTCCGTTTGACAAATGGGCGACTGAACACCCGCAGTACAATTTATCCGGCGAGGTGGCAAAAACCGTGCCGTTTTACGACAAGCCGCTTGAATACGCAAGAGAAAGCGGCGAGATCGGCGAATGGCGCGAGAGTATGCGCGAAACGGAGCGGTGCGCTACGGCTATTGCAAAGCTGGTCGCGGAAAATCACGACGGATTTCATCTTGCAACGGAGAAAATCATCGAGGGCGCGGTCAGGGAGTTCGGCACGGAGCGCGTTACGACCGCTTTAGCGTCCACCATTCAAAACAAGGATTGGGACGGACGGTTTTCGCAGAAAAACAGGGAGTGGGCTAACGGCATAACCGTCACGAAAGATACTCTTGAAAGAATAAATATCAACGCACATTCCGCGCTGCTTGACGGCGTGGTAAAGGATTATCGGGAGTTCCTTATTGCTCTGGAGAAAAATCTTGCCGAAAAGCAAGGTCTTTCAAATAACAACACCGAGAGATCGGCAGAAAATTTGAACGGAGGTACAATTATGGCAGATCACAACACAACTTTTGAGGTATCGTCAATGCTCAAAATCGACGACGGCGGCAAGACGAAGGCTCTTGCGAACATCGTTATTAACGGTGAGATCGCGGTAAACAATGTCAAGGTAATGGAGGGCAAGAACGGCTTGAATGTCGTTATGCCGAGCAAATTGGTGGGCAACGAGTATGTGGACACCGCTCACACCACCACTACGGAGGCATACACGCAGCTCAAGGACGCGGTTATGACGAACTACGACAAGCTCATCGCGTCCGGGGAGAACACTCTCAAGAATGACCTCGGCTTTGACAAGAACAAGCCCGCCGTTTCCGAAATCAAGGCAACACTCCACCCCGTGGAACACGAAACAGTCAAGGCATCTGGTTCGGTAAAAATCGACGATTGCTTTGTAATTAACGATGTCAAGGTCATTAAGCCGAAAGACGCCGACAAGCCCGAATTTGTTTCTATGCCCTCCTACGCGAACGCAAAGGGCGGCTACACCGAAGTCTCTCTCCCCATTACAACGGCAATGCACGATAAGATTGACAATGTGGTTATTGAGGGCGCGTACAAGCACCTTGAAAAGGTCGAGTATAAGGGCGTTAAGTATAACGAGCTGGGCGATAAAAACGCGGGCGAGATCACGGGAACATCTAAGCTCAACAACAAATTCGCCGAAACGCTGATGAAAGAGCTTGACAAGGCTGGCGTTACTTATCAGGCACGCGTCGGCTCAAAATCGGGTACGGTCATTTCCGTGAACATCGCCGACAAGCCCAAACTTGACGAAATTCAGAAGAGCCTTGTTAAAGCACTCAACCCCGAAAAGGAGGAAAAGCGGCAGTCCGCGCCCTCGCAGGAGAAAAAGCCGCCGAAACGCGGCAAACACTAAAACCCCTTGACATAGGCTTTTGAATAATATATAATGGTATAGGGTAAAACTACTTTATGGAGGTATTGCTATGAGAACACAAATTAAAACGACAGAAGCGATTTTCCCTATGCCCGTACTTATGATCGCGACCTATAACGAGGATGGAACGATTGACGTTATGAACGCGGCTTGGGGAACAATGGTTGACAGAGATGTTGTCGCGCTCAATCTTGGTGCAGACCACAAAACGGTCAAGAACATCAAGGCGAGAAAAGCCTTTACGGTAAGCATTGCGGACGCGGCACACCTTGTCGAAGCTGACTATTTCGGCATAGCGTCGGGAAACAACACTCCCGATAAGTTTGCGAAAAGCGGTATGACAGCCACAAAATCCGAGAACGTAGACGCGCCGATCATTAACGAGTTCCCGTTGTGTATGGAGTGTGAGTTTATCGAGTATCAAGACAGTCAATACGGACTTGGCGTTATCGGCAAGGTCGTAAAGACTACCGCAGATGAGAGTGTTATGAAAGACGGTAAAGTCGATATTTCGGCAGTAAACGCGATTGCGTTCGACCCGTACACTCACGGCTACTACAAGGTTACGGAGCGCGTCGGCGAGGCGTTCAGCGACGGAAAGAAACTCAAGTAAGCCGATATTCAATTAAATATGTTACAAGCGGAGAGCCTGAAAACTCTCCGCTTTTTTCTTTTAGGGGGGTGTTTAGACATAAACAACAAATTCCACGAGCGATAATTGGCAAAATTGCTATATTTTTTGCTTTGGCAGAAAACAGCTTGACTTTTACGGTTTAATGTGGTAAACTGTATATAAAAGGAGGAAATCAATGGCACGAATTGACAAGGTTCGCGAAAACTATGAGAATGTGACCGATAGGCTTTTTTCCGATAATGCCGCATTTGCGGAGTATCTCAAATTCGCGGGAAAGTTTTTCAAGCTGCCGTCGGCGCAGAGTATGACTGTCTACGGCGTAAAGCCCGACGCGGCTATGGTCGCGGAATATGACACTTGGACGCGGTTTGACCGCCACGTCAAGCGCGGAACGAGCAGTATTGCCGTACTCGAAAACGGCGGTCTTAAACACCTTTTCGACATTTCGCAGACGAACGGTTCTAAAAATCCGTATCAATGGACGCTTGACAAGGATACGGCGAACGCGCTTATAGAGGAAACGTTTCAGCGCGAGGGACAGCGTTTTAACTCTTTTTCGGGCGTGATAAACTACTACGGCGCGGCAAAGGCGCGTGAAAATCTCGATAACGTGCTCAACTCGCTGAATATCCCCAAAGAAAGCCGCAAGGCATTTGAGAAGTCGTATATTTCAATGACACAACATCTTATCGCGGCGCGGTGTGAGCTGGGCGGTAAATTTACTTACAGCGGCACTTTGGATTTATCCGCGTTGGATATGCTCCATAGCAAAGCCGAAAAGGAAAAGCTGTGCGAGTTTGTTCACTTGTCGGGAAAGTCCGTGCTGATGTCAATAGAGAGGTCTATCAACAATATTTTAATGCAAGAAAGGACGGTTGACTATGGAAGAAATAAAGCAGATATGGTGCGAGGAGGACAAGAAGTTTTATCCCGAAACCAAAACGGAGAACGGCAGGACGTACAAGCTCGATCCGAAAACATTCGTGTATCTGGAGCAAATGGAACTCGGTCTGACGGACGAGGAACAGGCTCTGATGAACGAGGACATCGGGCATTACGGAATGAAGTGGAGAGAGTATATGACGGAGAACCACCCCGAAGTGATACCGTCGCTGGAGGGACGGCTGAAATGGGAACTGATACCCAGACAGATAGACAAAGAGGCTCTGGAGTATCGGGAGCTGCTGCGGAAACAGTACGCGAAAGAGAACCCTCGCCCGAAAACGTTCACGGAGATCGCGGCTTGGGAGAAAACGCTCGGAATGATGATAGACAGGGCGATAATGGAGGACATAGTTCTTCAGTACAGAGAGTGACGGACAATGAGGTTGATACATATATCAACCCCGACACACAAAAAGCGGAGGAAAGCGTTTCCCCCGCTTTTTCTGTTGATGATATAAAGCTGATAGTCAATAACATCTCGCGGATCAGCGATAATCTCAACGAGAATTATAACGGCGAGTATCAAGAGTATACGCTTGCAAATTACGCTTTTTCACATTCGGGTGCGGAATATGACTTAAATCTTTCGGTACACGATAATGTGAATAATATGCTTGCGAACGGCGAGTATGGTTTTCTTACCGAGTATCTCCAGACGATTTATAAAGAAGCGTTTGAGGGGCGTATTCTGCTTGATGAGGGAGTGATTGCAGAAAACACTCTGCCACTTATCGAGGAACAGACAAAAAAATCCGAAAGGTCACTGAGTATTCCCGATGATCTGGATAAGTTCTATATAAATAAGGAAAGCGAGAGCGTGACTTGGGTCTACTTCAATCCCGACAGCAGCGCGGGCGGTCAACTTGTTTACAATCATATCACGTTCGATCAGCTTTTTGACGCGCTTGAAAGCGATAATATTACCGAGGCACTTGCGCACACCGCGCGCACGGAACTTGTGGACGTTGACAATCCTGTTTTTCAGAGCCGTGCGAAATATTTCCTTGCGGATAATGAGGATTTCAGCTTTAACGGCGATTGGGATAAGGAGAAACTGTCCGCTATTGTTGAGCCTACCTACTCGATCTATCAGCTTAAAAGCGGTGATGATCTGAGAGATTACCGTTTCGCTGATATGTCGGAGCTGCGCAACAGAGGACTTACCGTTGACCGCGACAATTATAATAAGGTATACAGTGGCAGACTTGGTGACGGAGAAACGCTTGATGACCTTTATACAAAGTTTAATGTCAACCGCCCCGAAGATTTTAACGGTCACTCTATGTCCGTTGGAGATGTTATTGAAATAAGACAGAACGGCAAGCAGACCGCACATTATGTTGACGGAGCGGGTTTTGAGGAAATTCCCGATTTTTCGCTTGAAAAAACAATGAGAGCGGTTGATATTTCCAAAGCTAAAACTGCCGAGATGTTCTCCCCCGTTGACGGACAGACCGCGACAGATATTGAGAACATTGTGCTTGATTATGTTCAAGGTGTTTTGGAGGATAACAACATTGACGCGGAGATCGTAGACCTTGCCGTGACAGGCTCTCGTTCACGCGGTCTGGAAAGCGGCGGCTCGGATATTGATTTGGTGGTCGAATTTTCTTCCGAGTTAAAGGAGGACGCGCTGTTTAATATTCTTCACGAACAAGCGTTTAATGTGGGCGGTATCGCGATTGACATAAACCCTATCCGCAAGGAAGAAACGGGTACTCTCGGTGAATATCTGGAGAACGCCGAAAAGACGATAGCGGAAAATCACGAGCGCAAAGCGGCTGCTGTTCCCTCCGCGGATAACATTGACCGTATTTCCGAGATCATCTCCGAGGTGCGGCACGGTAAAACCGCACAAATTATCGAAAACGCGGAAAAGGACGTGATTATCGAGGACGCTCGTAAAAAGAAGTTTTCCAACATTCGGCTCGGCTACAATGTTGACAGCGGTTTTAATCTGACAGCCGATACCGATAGGCAAAAGGACGTTATAATAACGGTTTTCGGTCGGAACGAACAGGCAGTCCGCGATTACTTGACGAAAAACGCGAAAGAAATCGACATCGTTGAGGAAAAAAGCACCATACATTTTGGGTATTTGGGGAACGGATTAACTGTTTATGACGTTTCCAAGTGGGATAACGAGATAAGAGATTATCCCACGATAGCGCATATCTCCACCGAGGGGATTGTGAATTACAGAGCGGAAAAGTCCACACTTGACCCCTCGGATATAGCGAGAATAGAAGCGCAGGCGTTACAGCTTAAACAGGAATTTACGGAAAGCTGGAACAAACTCTCGTATGAACAACGTTTGCAGAGAGTGCTTGACGGCGCGAACGCTCTTGCAAAGCCTGATTGGGACGTTTTCTTTGCGGATAAGACCGCGTTGACGGGTGAGGAAATTGTTAAAAAGTACGAACACGCCATAATCTTCAAGGACGAGCAATTCCCCACCGCCGAAAAATCATTGACGGCGTACCGTGTTGGCGATTTCTATGAGCTGTTCAACGAGGACGCGCACGTTTCATCGGATTTATTGGGTCTTACCCAAACCACACGACAAGGAAAGCCTATGACGGGATTTCCGCAGCACACGTTTGAAAAAAACAGACAGCAACTCGCAATGCTGGGATATTATCTGAAAATCGGTGACGAGCGCGAGATGGATAAAATCCTCAACGCGAACGCCGCTCCCGATAAGTCCTCTGCCAAAAGCCTCAACGAACTGCGCGTAGGCGATCTGGTGCGCGGTGACGGTGCGATATGGCGTATCACCGATATTAACGGCGATTTTTCAATAAATTTAGAGAATATTGACAAAACGGCAAATAATTCGGTTTCATCTATTTGGGGGCATTGGAAAGAACGCTTTTCCGAAAAAAATTATAGCTTTGTTAGCCCTGCGGAACTGACAGCAGAACAACTCCGCGAGATAAATGCTCCCTCTGCAAAGCCGAAACCTAAAAAGCCCCAAGCGGAAACCGTTCAGCAGGACAGCGAACAGCTTAGCCTTTTTGACGAGCCGACAAGGGAGGCGGATATTCCCCAAGAGAACTATATCGGCGGTGTTGACATTGAACGTGCGTTGACCTACGATATTGTTCATAACGGTACGGTCGTAATGTTCGGTAAATTCGACATTGAGGAAGATTATCGCATAAGTGGCGGCGATATGAAAGAGTTTGCGAAATTACTCGCAAAGGAATACGGGTATAGCGGTCATAGCGGAAACGGCAAGGTACGCGGCGTTAATTATGACCCCAAAGGCATTACAATGCGAATTGAACTTGAAAACGGCGAGGAAACAAGCGTAACGTGGAATTGGAGAAAGGTTGCCGACCGTATTGCTGGGCTTATCGAAAACGGCGAATATATTTCTCAAGACGAAATAGACAAGCGGATAAAGTATTATCAACACGAGTTATCGCTTGGCACGGAAAGTCCTTATTACGACAAGGCTAAAAGCGTTCTCGATCACTACGGCTTGCTCCCCGAACAGACGAAAACCGAAACCTTGACCGTGACCGATGCGCAGGAGCTGGAAAGAGGCGATAAAATCCGCTATGAGGGCAAGGAATGGACGGTCGGTATGGTCGGTGATTATCTTATTTCGCTGAATAGTTCGTCCGGCGAACATAAAAACATATATAATGCCCTTGAAAAGAAGTGGTATGACGAGCTGAACGAACGCGGCTTTGAGTTTGTCACGGCGGCAGATGAACCCGTTATATCGGAGAATACCGCGGTTGAACTCAATCGCGCAAAGGAGCTTATCAACGATTTCTGCGAGAATGAGTATGACGGTGAGGTCGCGGATTTCTCCGATTTGTCGCGCGTTGCAATTGCCTATACCGAGGACGAGGAAACAGGTCTGCCGATCAACGTTTACGCCGACTTGGTGCGCAATCGCTTAATAACGCAGTTTAACAATGTTACCGTGAGGGTTGACGAATACACTTCCCTTGCCGAAATGAACGAGGTCGCTCTGCCCGAATTGAATTTCGATGAGCTGATACTCGATGCCATAACGTACAAACAGCCTATGATTACTTGTAACTTTAGCGAGAGCAGCGTATTTACGGCAGATAAAACCTATACGGTTGCCGAGTTTGACGAAATAATGAAACAAGCTGACAATAGGCGTGTTGCGGGTAAAAAAGCGGCGATAAAGTTTTACGGCTCGGAAAGAGCGTGGTCGGAGGCGGAGAGAAAGAGAGTATCTTCCTCTGATCAATTCGCGGAATATCTCGGATATGATAAGACAAGTTTTACCGTGAATATGCCCGGCGGCAGCAGTTTTACCGAACGGCAGGACATAGGTGACGGCTACGGCGGCGTGATAGACTTTTTAAGCAAGTTTGATAAATACAAGGATATAGTGCCGCTGTTGGAAAAAGCACGGTACGAGCAGAACGCGGACAGGGTTGCGGCACTTAACGGCAATTACGATTGGGAAACCTTTTCGGAGAAAGATTTTAATGAACTCACCGCCGCGATCAAGGCGCACGACACCGAAAATCGAAGGGACGCTTATTCTATCTCCTCACGGACTGAAAACACCAGCAATTTTCTTTTGGAGGTAGGAGTATCCACAAGCAGCGGAGAGTGGGCGTTGCACTACGCTCTGTACGATGAGGAAGTCGGTGACTTTGCCCAAATTTGGCATTACAACGAGAGCGAGATACCCGATTATTTCACTTTTGTTAAGACAGTTGAGAGCGAAGTCCAGAAGAAAATAGCCGAGATCACAAGCGCAAAAGCGGCTGAGATCGGCGTACCCATTGAACAGGAGCGCACCGAGGATAACTTCTCCGTTACTCAAAAATTTGTTTTTGACAACAAGGAAAGCCTCGCCGCAACAAAGGACTTTGCACTTTCAACGGGAGCAACCGTGAGCGAAATCCCCGAAAAGGCGTTGAAAAGCGGATTATACGGAATTAAAGTCGAAACGTGGGAAAGCCGCGCCGATGAAATAAAGGATTTCGCGGCGGTGCAAAATGCGGTTGACATTTCCGAGTGGGGCGTTCATCAAGTTGTGACCTTTAGCAATGATAGCGGAGCTGACTATAAGTATGATCATCGTTCTCTTTCCGATGCCGTTAAAGATGCAAACGGATATGTAAACGGCACGGAACAGGATATGTACGGCGATTTTATAAAACACGATGGCGCGGTAGTATACAATAAGGAAACTTTGAAAATTGAGCATACGGTTGGCGAATTTGACGTGCGCTCGATTTTCAGCGAGGAAGTCCTCAAAGCGAACGGAATTGATGTCCCCGACAGAAAAGCAGAAACGGCTATCGAGGAAAAGCCCGTCGAAACGGAGAACATTCAGCAAGAGCAGTCGAACGAAATTAGGGCTGGCGATAAGTTTATGTATCTCGGTAACATCGTAACGGTCACGGACGATAACGGTATCTACCCCGATGATATAGTCATTACCCGCGAGGAAAAGGTAGGCGGCGTGGCTGTCGCGGTGACGGAGAACGTTAATGCGGCGCAATTCGCTCGTGAGGCAAAGCGTATCACGCCCGAAGTGAATAAGTCCGAACAGACGGAAGAACTGCCCATTGAGATAAAAAATCTCGCGCAGCTTAAACGCGCCTTGACAGTCGGCACGGAATTTGAAATCACATCATACATTCGCGATGATGTTGTAAATCAATTGCGGCGGGTAAACGATGCTGATACAACAGCGATTTACAGTATTCGCCCTGATGTACCCGATGATAAAAGCACAACTTTGGCGAACAACGGGCGCGGCTCATATTTACCGTGGGAGAAAGCGTCCGATTGGGAATTTGTGAACGGCTCTTGTACCGCATACCGCAGAGGTATGGAGCATACCGAGGAAAACAAGTTGTTTTCAATTAAGGTAAGACCCCGCGTCCTTAAACAGGAGCGCGGCGCGGAAAATCGTCAGACCGCAGAGATTACAAATCCGCTTATTAAGGAATTGGCGAAAACCTTTCCGGCAGATACCGCCGAGCAGCTTTACAACGCCTTTGAGGGCGCGAAAATGGTTGATTGGGATAGCAACCAAGCGAAAATAAACCGCGTAAAACGCGCTCTCTACAACATTCTCGGCAACGAGGAACAGACGGAGAGCGTGTTCGCTGTTTTAGCAAGTGGAGGAACAGCACAACGATCCACGGATAATATTTTGGATAAGCTCGATGCTGTTAAGGACAGCGACGGCTACGCCGATTTGAAAGAGGACGTTGAGATATTGTTACGGGACAAGAACGGCGATAGCCTTGTGGGAGTTAAATCCGATGTATGGCTGAAAAAGCTGAGTGAGATGTCCGCAGATGAGCTGCGCGAATACGCAAATCATTATGAAAAGGGGCAATTAAACGCTTATGGGTCGCTCAATTTCGACGAGAAGTTGAACAAAATCGCGCAAACGCCAAGCCCCAAGACCGACTTCACCATAACGGACGAACATCTGGGCGAGGGCGGCGCAAAGACTAAATTCGCGGCGAACATTGCCGCCATACAAACGCTTAAACAGATAGAGAGCGAAAACCGCTTTGCCACTCCCGAAGAACAGGAAATCCTCTCAAAATACGTTGGTTGGGGCGGCTTACCGCAAGCGTTTGACCCGAATAACGAGAGTTGGACAAAGGAATATCATCAGTTAAAGGAGCTGCTTACCGAAATGGAGTACCGCGCCGCAAATGCCTCCGTGCTTAACGCGCATTATACATCTCCCACGGTTATTCAAGCGATCTACAAGGGTTTACAGCACCTCGGGTTTAAGGGCGGAAATGTTCTGGAGCCTGCAATGGGCGTTGGTAACTTTTTTGGCGCTATGCCCGATGATATGCGCAAAAACAGCAATTTAAGCGGCGTTGAACTCGACAGCATTTCCGGGAGAATAGCAAAACAGCTTTACCCGACAGCGGATATTCAAGTAAAGGGATTTGAGGAAACTGATTTCTCCGATAATTACTTTGATGTTGCGGTCGGAAACGTACCTTTCGGCAGTGTACCCATTTCGGACAAGCGTTACAATCGCGAGAATTTCTTTATCCACGACTATTTTCTCGCGAAATCGCTTGATAAGATTGCTCCAAACGGCATTATGGCAATGATAACCACAAAGGGAACGCTCGACAAGACTAGTCCGAAAGTGCGTGAATACCTCGCAAAACGCGCCGATCTGATAGGTGCTATACGCTTGCCGAATAACGCCTTTAAAGCAAACGCGGGTACGGAAGTCACAACGGATATACTGTTCTTCCAGAAACGCGAGAAAATGGCGGTTGAGATGCCCGATTGGTGCTATACAGGCACAACTCCCGACGGCGTACCCGTCAACAATTACTTTGTTGACCACCCCGAAATGATACTCGGAGAAATGAAACAGGGTATGGAATACTCTATGTACGGCAACGCGAACGAAACGGCTTGTGTTCCGATTGAGGGAGCAAATCTCGCGGAACAGCTTGAAAAGGCGGTCACTAATCTCAAGGTAAACCGCGCTCTGCAAATACACACCGAGGAACGTGCTAAGCGTGAGGGCGTTATTCCCGCGACGGCAGACGTGCGCAACTTTACGTTCGCCGAGGTGGACGGAATGATGTACTTCCGTGAAAACAACATTATGACCGCTGTGGTGGACAAAGACAACAAGCCCATATCCGGCAAAAAGTTAGAGCGTCTGAAAGCGTTGAACGAGCTGCGGAAAACGTTCCGCACGATACTTACGGCGCAAGAGAACGATTGCTCGGACGTGCAGTTACAGGAATATCAGAAGATACTGAACGCGCAGTATGATGTTTTTGTCAAGAAGTTCGGCTACATCAATGACAGCGCGAATTTACAGGTATTCGGCAAGGACGATGATTACAACTCGCTTTGCGCTCTTGAAGTGATAGACGAGGAAACAAAAAAGGTCGAAAAATCCGACTTTTTCAGCAAGCGCACGGTCAAGCATTTTGCGGAAATAGATCACGTTGATACTCCGCAGGAGGCTATGCACGTTTCTATTGATATGCACGGTCGGTTGGACTTTGAATATATGGCTAGGCTGTGCGATAAAGAGCCGCAAGAGTTGATTGACGCGCTGAAAGCCGATAATCTGATATACCTCAACCCGAATAAGGCAAATCCCGAGAACGCTCTGGAGGGTTGGGAAGAAGCGTCTGAATATCTTTCCGGCAATGTGCGGATAAAACTCCGCGCCGCCGAACTTGCCGCAAGCGACGACCCCGCATACCAAAGGAATGTTGCGGCTCTCACGGCGGTTATTCCCAAGCGCATTGAGGCAGGCGATATCGCGGCGCGTATCGGTGTGCATTGGGTAGATGTTAAGGACTATCAGAGATTTCTTGAGGAAACCGCGCAGGCGCGTTTCACCGAACCTCTGCGCCGCGCGATAAACGGCGAATATAAAATAGGGCGCAAAGGCTCTGACAGAAGCGCGGCGGCAACGCAGATACACGGAACGGGGCGTATGAACTCGCTTGAGATTTTTGAAAATCTGCTCAATAACCGTGATGTTGTAGTAAAAGACAAGAAAATCGACCCCGAAACATTGAAAGAATACTACGTCATCAACAAAAAGGAAACTGAATTAGCGCAAGACAAGGCAAGCAAGATGAAAGCGGCGTTTACTCGGTGGCTGTGGTCCGACCCCGACCGCCGTGAGAAATATGTTACGCGCTACAATGAGCTGTTTAATTCCCTTGTCGGAAGAAAATTTGACGGCTCACACCAAACGTTTCCGGGAATGTCCCCATACATCAAACTGAAACCACATCAATTGGACGCGGTAGCCAGAGCGAAATTCGGCGGCAATACCCTTTTGGCACATTGCGTGGGAGCAGGCAAGTCCTTTGAAATGGTGGCGGCTACAATGGAGAAAAAGCGGCTCGGTCTTATAAACAAGGCTTGTGTAGTCGTACCTAAATCGCTTGTCGGGCAGATGTCCGCCGAGTGGTTACGGCTTTACCCACAAGCAAAGATTTTGACCGCGAGTGAGAATGATTTCTCAAAGGATCGCCGTCAGAAATTTATCGGTCGCTGCTGTACGGGCGAATATGATGCTGTCATTATGTCATACGAGCAGTTTGAAAAGATAGGAATGTCTTTTGAGTACCGCCGTGACTTTATGCAGCGCGAGATCGACGGTCTTACAAAGGGCATAAACGATCTGGAGAGCGATTACAAACGTGCAAAAGAAGAACGCAGCACTATCAAGGATTTGGAGCGCATAAAGAAACGGCTTGAAACAAAGCTGAAAAAGCTGATTGAGGATAACGGCAAGGTAAAGGACACATCGCTCGATTTTGAGCAGCTCGGCTTTGATAGCCTTGTTGTAGACGAGGCTCACAATTACAAAAACGGACTTGTTGTTACAAAGATGAGCCGCGTTGCGGGAGTACAGACAACACCCGCGCAGAAGTCGGAGGATATTCTGATGAAAACGCAGTACCTCAACGAAAATTACGGCGAAAAGAACTTGATTTTTGCTACGGGAACGCCCGTATCGAATTCAATGACTGAGTTGTACATTATGACAAGATACCTCCGTCCGTCGTTATTGTGGCAAGCGGGTTTACAGACGTTTGATGATTGGGCGAGTACTTTTGGCGAGGTCGTATCTAAGGCAGAGTTAAAGCCCGCAGGTGACGGCTATCGGACTAAAAAGCGGTTTGCGAAATTCAACAATTTGCCCGAACTTATGTCTATGTACAAGGAGTTTGCGGACGTTCGGACAGCGGATATGTTAAACTTGCCCGTACCCGAAATCGAGGGCGGCAAGCCGCAGACCTTAGTCGCCCACCCGAACGACTTTCAAAAGGCTTATATGAAAGAATTGGCTATACGCTCCGAGGCAGTACATAACGGTGCTGTTGAGCCTAATGTTGACAATATGCTTAAAATCACGGGCGAGGCTCGTCTGCTCGGCTTGGACGCGCGTTGTTTGAACCCCGACGCGGAGAACTACCCCGACAGCAAGGTCAATATGTGTATCGACAAGGTAGTAGAGATATACACGAACACAAAGGCTCAAAAGGGCGTACAAGCTATTTTCTGCGATATTGCCGTACAAGGCGATAACGAACAGGAAGAACAGGAAGAAGAAAGCAAGGGCAAAGGTAAAGGCAAAAACAAAAAGCCGAAAATCAAGCAAGAGGACGAGGGTAAATTCTCCGTCTACAACTACATCAAAGCGGAGCTTATCAGGCGCGGCATACCGCGTGACGAGATTTGCTTTGCGGGCGACGCCAACAACCAAAAACAACAGAACGAAATGCGCGCTCAACTCCGTGCGGGTACAAAACGCATAGTCATAGCGTCCACCTCCAAACTCGGCACGGGCGCAAATATCCAGAATAAACTCGTTGCGCTCCATAATTTGGACATTCCGTGGAAACCGTCTGATCTGGAGCAAAGACTTGGTCGTATCATTCGTCAAGGCAATGAAAACGGTGTTGTCGGCGTTTACAATTACGTCACGACAGATACATTCGACGCGTATATGATGAATATTATCGTTACAAAACAGAAATTCATCTCGCAGTTGCTGAACGGCGAAAGCTCGGCTCGTTCGTGCGAGGACGTGGACGATATGGTCTTGAACTACACGGAAATGCAGGCGTTGGCAACGGGCGACCCCCGCATAAAGGAAAAGATAGAACTCGATACCGACGTTGCCCGTTTGAAAATGCTTGAAAACGAGCATTACAACGAGCAGTACAGGCTTGACGACGTTATAAAGGACGCGGAGATCAACATAAAAAATCTCGACCATAGCATAGCGGCGGCGAAAAACGATCTGGAGTTTGCGGCACTCCACCCGATTTCAGCGGAAACATTCTCGATTGAGATCAAGGGCAAGACCTACACCGAGCGCAAAGCCGCGGGAGAGGCGTTACGTCAAGCGGCGGTCGAGTTTATGGTGAACAGCAACGGAACGATACATCAACCTATCGGAACTTTCCGCGGTTTTGAGCTTGCGCTCGAAAGAGGACACAACGCTTTTGGCAATACTCAGACTGAGATCGCCGTGCGGCACGGTATCACTTACACGACGGATATGGATATGAAGGGCGATATAGGCAACATCACCCGCCTTGAAAATCTCGTCAACGACGGAATAAGCAGGAAGTTAGCGAGTTTGGAAAACCGCCTTGAAACCGCGAAAAAGGATTTGCAAGCCGCGACAGAAAACAAGGGCAAACCGTTTGAACACGCCGAGGAGCTTGAAACGAAAACAAAGCGGCTCGACCAGCTTAATCTTGAACTCGAAGTCGGAAAAACAGACGAAGTTATTATGAACGACGATGAGGACGAGGAACACGGAAACCCCGAACACGACGCTCCCGATAACGACCGCGGCAGACCCAAGCCGCCCCCGCACGGTAAGCGTTGATTGCATTTAACTTATATGCTCCCACCGATAGTTTTCGGTGGGGGCTTTTTTTTAGGAGGATTTTATTATGGGTTACGGATTTACAGATGAACAGCTTGCGGCGGCAAGGAGCGCAAATCTCGCCGAGTACTTTCAGAAGAACGGCTACGATTGTGAGCTGCGGCGCAATGAACTTCACGTTAAGGGTTTTGGCGGCTTTTATGTAAACGCCGATACCAACGAATGGTACTGTTTTTCAAAGAGCGGAAAAAACGGCGGCAGAAACGCTGTAAACTGCCTCGTTGAGATGTTGGGTATGGATTGGAAAACGGCGGTTAGCGAGTTGTTGGGCTGTTCGCCCGTCCGCTCGGCAGTTTACGATCAGCACACATCACTGCCGAGAGTAAAGCGCGAGTTATCCCTGCCCGACCGCGCCGATACTATGAGAAATGTGTTTGCTTATCTGTGCCAAACAAGGAAAATTGACGGCAAACTTGTAGAGGCTCTGGCGCGTGAGGGACTGCTGTATCAAGATAAACGCGGAAACGCCGTATTTGTACACAAGGACGATAACGGTCAAATCGTCGGCGCGGAAATACAAGGCACAAATACATACAAGCGGTTTAAGGGAGTGGCAACAGGAACTTCCGACAGCGTTTTCTCGTTCAAAATCGGAGAACCCGACCGCGCATACGTCTTTGAAAGCGCGATAGATCTGTTGTCGTTCAAAATGCTTGCCAAGCAGGACAAGATACAAAATTCCGTTCTTGTATCTATGGCGGGCTTAAAGCCAAACAGCTTAAAATCGTTATCCGATAAAGGGTTCAATTTGTACTCGTGTGTGGATAACGATGAAAAGGGTATCAAATTTACTGTCGATAATCGCCTGATACCTTGCAACAGAATTTTATCGGAGAACAACGTCAAGGACTTCAACGAGCTGCTCCAACTTATAACGCACAATCGGGAAATCGCGGCGAAAAAAATCCAAACGGAAAATCACGCCGCGCCGATAAATGAGGTCAAATCTACGGCAATGTCAAAACACTCTCGGCGATAACCAACGGCAAAACGGGAATTCTTTTTCGGCTTTGCCGATGAACTGCAAGGGTAAATCTTGAAAACTCGGCGCATTTTGCACGATTTTTCATCACAAGTTGCGTTTCGGAACTTGTGAATTTTGCCGTGATTTTTTAAATCAAGGGCAAAGGGGTTTTAGGAGATTTCCCCTAACTCAACGCTTGATTGATAGGCGCAGCCTGTCAATCAAGCTATTGAGTATAGCCCGATTGACAAGCCTTGAAAAATTAGACCCGCGAAATCTTATAAATTTAGCACCGCCGCCAAGCAAAACGCGGTGAACCTAAACAGAGGAGGTACAACTATGAGCGGACAAAAGTCTAAAAGCCTTTCGATTTCCTTTCGCCTCGATGACGGGATAATCGAACACAACAACCGTGAATTTATCGCCAACAACGTGGACGCGGCGCGGATTTCCGATAACGTCTGCTACGTTCGGCGCGATATTCGGGAAATGTACAATGAACTGTTCGGACGTGCGATAGAGGAATACAACGCAAAGCAGACAAGAGCGGATCGCAAAATTCCCGACTACTACGAGCATATTAAAAAGGACGCGCGGTTAAAGCCGTTTTATGAGGTAATCGTGCAATTCGGTGATATGGAAACGTGCGGTTTGCAATCCGGCAAATGGGAACAGGCAAAGCTGCTTTTGGATAATTATATGCGCGGCTTTGAAAAAAGAAATCCCAACCTCAAGATTGTAAACGCCGTTATGCATCTTGACGAAGCTACTCCGCATTTACACATAGATTTTGTACCCGTAGCCTACAAGCTAACTCGCGGTCCTGCCGTCAAGGTATCGCTGAAGAACGCCTTACGGGAACAGGGATTTACCTCGGCGAACAGATTTCAGAACGAATGGGCGGCTTGGGAAGAACAGGAGCGCGGAGTGATGACGGATATTCTTCACAAGCACGATTTGAGCCGCGAGGTTAAAAACGTTCGCCGCTCACATCTGACTGTTGATGAGTACAAGGATTTTGCGGACAAGCAGCAGAAAATCCGAAACATCAACTCGCACATAAACGAACTGAAAAAGAAAAATCCCGCCGACCTTACTCCCGATGAGGTTGAACTGATAAACAATCAAAATGATTTTCTGCGCTCGGAGATACAAAAACGCGATGGGAGCATTTCCGCGCTTTCGGAGAAAATCGGCGCAAAATTCGTGCCGTTCGATATTTTTTCCGAGGACAAATTACAGTTTGTTGCTGCCGAGCTATCCAAAATTAACATACCGTTTGTCGAGGAAAGCTACACGCTCCATATCCCCGATTACGCTGAGAAAACCGCCGCCGCTATTGCCGCGACTTTTCGCCCGATCAGAGCCGAGAGTATCAGAGATCAAATCAAGCTGGAGATAGACCGCCTTGTCTACTGCTCACAAAACCTTGACGATCTCTATAATAAACTGCGTGAGCGCGGCTATCAAATCAAGAGTGGAAAACATCTCGCGGTCAAGCCGACATACGCGGAGCGTTTTGTTCGTCTGAAATCTTTGGGTGCGGAATACCTCCCGAAAAATCTTGAACGCCGAATAACCGACCGCGATAAATTCCCGAACGCTGTCCGGGAGAAATTCCAAACGGCAGGCACAATTGAGAGGAAATTCCACATTACCATTATGGATATGGTGATCGAGGTCAAGAAATTCACGATCACGCCCCGCAAACTTGACCCCAAGAAAATCTACACATTCCAGAACGACGCGGAGATAGACCACCTTTCGGAACAGCTCCGCACCATACGCGACTTTCACTTCACATCGAATGAGCAAATGTATGTAAAAGCCGAGGAACTAAAGAGCGGTATTGATGAGAAAACCGCGAAGCTGAAAAATCTTTCGGACGAGATACCTACCCTTAAATCCGATATTTCACAATTGCGGCACTTGTTCTCTGTCGGTGCAAATTCCAAACCGCGTGATACAATGGAGCAAGTAAAGCTGGCGGCGGCGCGTGAGATCGCAAACAAGTACGGCGCAAAATCCGAGGACGATGTAGCCGATCTGGAGAAACGTTTGGAGCAGTTCCAAGCTGAGGTGAAATCTATCAAGAGCGATTTATCCGATGAACAGTTAAAGTTAAAGCGCGTGTCTGATCTGATAACAGCTTATGAGAGTATCGTTGAGGGGAATTACATTGATAACCTTGTTAGGGCGCAGAGGGAGCGTGACAAACTCTCGGTAACAAGGACTTGATTAAATTGACATTGATGATACACAAAAGCTGACAGCGTAAAAACTGTCAGCTTAGTATATAATGGATTTTTAGCTAGAGCAAGTGTACAAATGACTTATCCCAAACAGCACAAGCGGTAAAAAAAGGGGCAATTCATCGCTTAATACTGAAAAATGGTTTCAGTCCATTGGCTTAAAATCCAAATCATTCATATCAATGTAGTACAAACGGTCGGGTAAGCGCTCGCCTTTGTCATACGGCAGATATCCCATTGTAAGAAGTATTTTTTCATTATCCCGAAAAGCTGCTCGGAATGAATATAAGGGCTCATCGGCAAAAAATACTGATGTTTTTACCTCGTGGGTCTTGGGGTCAACTAGATAAAAAATATTCCTGTATTCAGTATTATCTCCGTATGATTGAATAAACAGTTCGTTTTCATCATTATTGGATACGGACATAGCGTAGGAAAACAATGCGTCTGTATTAATTAGTCTGTCAACCTCACTGTTATTTATCGTTCCGATTGCATTTGTGATGCTGAAATTTTGATAATATACCAAATCATTGTGAACAAAGAAATATGAAATAAACTGTTTCCATTCATTTATTTTTCTGTCCTCCGACCGCCCAGTTTCAGTAGAAACGCAGAATTCGCTTATATCGATGGTATCTACCAGATTAAAATTGAATTCATATATATCCAGTTTTAATGAGTAATTATCAAATCCATCGTTGACCAAGCGCACTGTGTAAACGTAATCCTTATCTGCATAGATATGACGGATTGAGTTTTTGGTAAAATAATCGTTCTCGTTATATTTGTGAATAACAGGCGAAGTACGCTTTTCTCGCAAATCTACCTCAACTATGTCGGTAGTACCATTGTACAAAAACTCCGCAACAACAAGCTTGTTATTTGCAATAGTATAAGAGTTGTATGGCGAACCCCTTTCGATCACAAGTATTGGAGTCATACTATGTTGCAAGAGATCAATATCATAAAATGTCTGTTTGCCGTCTTGTGCTGCAAATCCGCCATTTGAAACGCTAAGATATAGATGATTGTCGGATTTTATAGTTTCATAAAATGCCTCGTAACTATCAACATCAACAATACCCAACTTGTAATCTTCCTTTGCCTCAATATCATATAGCCAATATTCAAGACAATTTGACGATGATGTATTTTCGGGATACTTTGTGTACAATATGCTACCATTTACGAGTGCGGAATAACCATAACACGTTATGCTGCCAATTTCCTGATTTTTAGCGTTAAAAATAGGAATTATCTCGTTCAGGTTCATATTGTCGCTGATATATTCGTAATCATATGAATAATCATCGCTTGAGTTATTGCGAATGTTTAAACTTTCGCACCCAGAAGATATCATCAACAAGCAAAGCGAAAGAAGCATAATTACAATCTTTCTAAACACTTTCATATTGTCCTCCAAAATAAATAATAGAAAATGCCTGCCCACCGAAGTGGGCAGGCATCACGTTCACAAGACATCATTTCTTATTCGCTAAACGTAGGTTGATGTCCAGTATCAGTTAACGTAAGGTTCTCACCCACACGACCTTACCTTTACCAGCATATCGCAGTCGTATAATCCGCAACAGTTGATGCAGGCTTCTCATAAAAATAAGGGCAGTCCGGAGCCAAGTCACCAGCAGGATCAGCTATAAGGATTTTCGACACATCGTCGTAAATTCCATTTGAGAGCACACAATGACCGTTGGTATCATAATACCATACAGGCTTTCTCGTTACAATCCTTAAAAACGCCGGAACCTTATAGTTAGTTATATCGGATTTTATCTTGCTTGTTAATTCGGACTGAGTCGGGTTCGCGAAATGTACATAAAAGCACTTCGACTGCCGCGCATTGGCATAACTCGGAATATTGGAAAACTTATTTTTCAGTTCGGTGTCGATTTCCGCCTGAGTAGGAGAACTGCCTGTTGTGTACATAAGCACACTTTTCATACAAGCGTTACCGCAGTATGTATCGGTTTCCTGCTGATACATAGTAAAAGTACCCGGTACACCGATCAAAGTTCCCCTTGCATCCGCATATGTGGTAACGGACTGTTCAGCCTCGATCTCGGAAGCGAGCTGCTCCTTTTCGGCAATGAGTTGCAGTTGTGCGTCGGATAAAGTATCCAGATATGACTGGTATTCGTCCAAATCGACAATGGCGTAGTCACCGCCGAATGTTCCGTTGTTTGTAGTACTCTCAGCATATGCCGAAAGCGATGCGGTGCAAGAGAGCGCCATTACCGCCGCTGCAAATGTTGCCGCAAGTTTTTTCTTACCGTTGAGTTTTTTCATTTGATTTTCCTCCATTCATAGTGGCAGAGAGTATATCTACGCGCTGTTTCAGAGTTGTTTTTGCTTATTCAGCAAGTCCTTTTGTTGTAGGTTAGTGTGTAACCTAGGATTTGTAGACAATCTTTCCTTTCCAATACAGTTTATCGGATTAGATTTTGTCTGAGAAAATGATTACTTCTTGCTCATCATCTTCTTGAGAGCTGCAGGCTCTTTCGGCTGATAGCAATCCCAAAAGGACGCTGCGCCGCAAGCCGCTTTTGCTGTTCCAAGCACCGCCTTTGCGACAACATCAAGAACAGACTTTTTAACGGTCTTTTTCATTTTTCTTCCTCCTTTCGTAATTATTTCCCAGCAGCATTAGATTTGCCACGCAGAACAAAGTCAATGCCACTATATGATCAAGCTCACTGTTAAGATATCTAAACAGAAACATAACAGCTAGCCAAACCGCCATTGCAACTATTGATATTACCTTGCATCTCACTTTTTGCCGCTCCGACAATTCTTTGTTTGGATTTTCAATCGGCGCAAATTGACATACAATTATTAAACTGTAAAAATGTAAGATAAACCAATAATAGTTTTCTATCTCTTTAAGAAGCCAATCAACGGCAAGAACCGCTAGAAGTGTTCCAGTAAAAGCTGCTTTACAGAGTAAATGATTAGGAGCGTGGTATCCTCCCGTAAATAATCGCGTAAAACAAAACACTATGTAAAAGATTACGCTTTCCCAAAATCGACCGCACACAAGACCTATTGCCAACACGATCAATATTCCTATAACCGAGGAAATGCTAAGTTCAAAGCCGTATTCATAGACTTCTCGCTGTTCTTCGGGTACGACTTTTTGGCGTACAAAAAAATCAGCTATAATGCGACTGAGTTTAGCGATCATTCCGATCACCTCTTTCTGTCATCATTATAGCTGATTAAATTTTAAATTGCAATACCCTTATCACGAACGGCACGCTGATAGCATAAACGGCACTAAATTTCCATTTTTAACCAAATTTCAGCAATAAAATTTCCGTTTTCTTCTTTGAATTCAACACTTCCATCATATTTTTTGGCAATATCTTTGATAGATCTTATCCCGTATCCGTGTTCGTTTTTATTGGACTTGTCTGTTTTTAGCTCTGGGTTGTTCTTCAATATAGAAGAAGATATGCTGTTTTTTACAGTAATAAATGTAAGTGACTTTTTGTGACTTACAACAAGTTCAATATAGGGATTGTCTGGATCGCAACCGATAATAGCATTGTCCAACAAGTTTGAAAGCAAAATGCTTATATCAATATCATAAGTACTTTCAAATTGTGTATCAATTGAACACTTCATCTTAATTCCCTTTGAGTTACATAGGGTTATTTTGCCGTTTATAACTGCATCTATGACGGCACTTCCCGTATTTACTCCCACATTCGAAGAGTTAATTTTTTCTTCAATTATCCTCTCGATGTATGCTTTAGCTTCAAAAGGCTTTTTGTCGGAGATCATACCTGCAGCGGTCGTGAGATAATGTTTCATATCGTGCTTTAAGGTTTTTACCTCGGAATACCTTTCACGAACTTCAACAGCGAGTTTTTCTTGTGAAATAATATTTGCTTTTAAAAGATTATACTCCTCTCTTGTTATATTATCACGCTGCATTTTATTCATAATTACATAAAGTAAGATGTTCAAAATTCCGATACAGATGAAAATTATCAAAAACAGTGGTGATGTTTCCGGCTGTTGTCTTGAAATATTCCAGAGCAAGGTCGCCATTAAGAAGGAAATAAGAAAACAAGACAGTTGAATAGTCCATTGAAATCCCGTAAGCGACTGATATTGTTTCTTTCTTAATTTTATTACGATCTCACAAGCAAAGAAGAAAATAGCCTTAGTAAAAAACAAAACAGGTATCCTCATTGTCCCGCCCGGCATTATCTCTGCCCTATCATTACCAACTAACAAGCTGAACGCACTCATAACAATAAGATTTATTGGAAGTGCAGTTACTGTGGGAATAACCGATACTAAAACCTTTTCCCATTTCTTACCTTTTAAAAAAACAAACGAATATACTAAAAGAATGAGCAACAGCATAAAAATGGATATGTTCTCAAAGCCTTCAAGCTGAGATAGAAAAACGTCCACCAAAGCTAAAGGAACAAAAACAAACAATGTTTTAAGCCATTTCTTTTTTTCACTCTTAAAACCGAGAAATCCATTGCAAATTCTGATAAAAATACAGCACTCCACAATAGAAGCGCAAGCCTCAATAATATTATTCATAACGTACTCCGTAATAAATTCTTGAATTTGTTTTTTACAATGTCATTCTTATATCGACTGAGTGGTATTACTGTCTTATCGTCAAGAATAACTTGATTTTTTTCAATAGCAAAGATGTATTTGCAGTTCACCAAAAAACTCTTGTGAGTTCTCACGAAGTCATATTCTTCAAGCTGCTTTTCAAAATCCGAAAGGCTGCCATAGCACTCTAACGGCTCATTATTTTTAATATGAACCTTTAACCAATGCCCGTATATTTCTATGTATTCAACGTTTCCCAGATCGGTAATTACTTCTCCTGATTTTGCTTGAAACACAAATTTGCTGCCAGTATTACGCTTTGTAACTTCGGCTATGACAGCATCTAAAGTTTCGGGAAGTTCGTTATCAAGATATGATTTCCGAATAAATCTGAACGGACGGAACTTAATTGACGAGAAAACCAATTCATCGTGTGATGTTACAAAGATAATCAGCGGTTCTCCAATTTTATTTATTCTTTCTGCAATGTCAAAACCGCTTATCTCTGGCATATCTATATCTAAAAAGATTGTATCAAATGGATTGTCCTCGTGAACATTTAGAAACTCTTTACCTGATGTGAATGTTTGAATACAAAAAAGAACCCCCTGTTGCTCTAATTCATTTACAATGTTTTTATGAAGTATATCTATAATTGTCTGTTCATCATCACATATAGCGGCTCTTATCATCACATTCACCCCCCTTTTGTTCAGTTTATCACATCTTAGACAAAAAGTCAATATTATATTGCCAAAAGTCATAAGCTATATTACAGATGAACGAGATGCTATCCGTTTATATTCCTGTTTGCTCAATTGACAGAATAAAGCGACTGAATAATCAGTCGCTTTATTCATTATAGCATAAGGGCAACACTAAGAAAATGTTACTCCTTTATTCTTCTTTTTCAGTATGTTCCTTATCATAAACTTGGAACATCTCGACAAGTGCAATAAGCATTTTCTCAACTTACTTGCGCTTTTCTGCCGACATAGATGATAATATCGCGTTAATTTCAGCGTTCTGTTCAAGCGGTTCAGAGCCATATATCAAGTAATCAGTTGTGACGTTAAGGGCTTTGGCAATATTAGCCAGATACTGCACTTTCATACCCTTTTTCCCTGTTTCGACCGCTCCAAGAAAATTTACGGATATATCTGCATATTCCGCAAGTTCCTCGCGACTGTATTTTCGCTCTTTTCGGATTTTACGTATTCTCATTCCGATTTCAGCATCAAAACTCACTCCTGATCCCCCCTTTATATTATTATAACAATTTCGGTTATCAAATAAAATACCCTATCAGCAGATAAAAAGTTGCTGTTTGGGTAGATTTTCTATTGACATTGGTGTGAGAACGTGGTATAATTTAATAATGAAAGAACTATGTTTATTTTTCTTAAAGGAGGCACTTTATGAAAGTGAAAGATGAACTTATTGAACAGTTGTTTTTGGGGAACTTATCTCCAAACAATTCATTTACTTTTAAAACAGAGAACTATATTTCAGCAAGAGACCAAGACGAGAAACTTTATGAACAGTTTGTAAAAATGCTTGACGAAGAACAAGTGACACTTCTTGATGAACTGCTTGAGGCTAAAGCTGCTATGACCGATGAAATGGTTTTTGGCGCATTTAAAGACGGCTTTAAACTCGGTATGGGATTGACCGTTGAGGGCTTAGCGTCTAAATATATAGACGAGGATGAGTAAGCCTTTTTGCCTATGAATAAAGCGTAGGCGGCTGATTTCTCAACCGCCTAATCTATTAACTCAAAATCGAGCATTTCCGAAATCTTGAGATTTGTACCGTCTGTAAACAAGATTTGTCGGAATATATCATCAACACGCTTTACTGCTCCGATTTTGGTTACATACGAGCCGCCGTTCTTTCGCTGATCTGGAACGAAATATATAACTTTGATTTTGGGATAGTCCTCGGAATTGTTCACTTTCTGGAGCAATAGAGGAATTTTTCTGTTAAGTGTTTCAATCTCGTCCTCCGACAACTCAATTTTGCTGTCAACGAGCCGCGCTGTTTCGTCCATTTGTTCATCAAGCCCTACTAAAGCCGCAAATGCCGAGAACTGTGCCGCCCTATCATAAGCTGACATTTTCGGGTGACAGCTTGCGGGGCGCGGCAGATTTATTATTCTGTCATATCTCAAGCCCTATGCCCCCCGATCTGTTGATTACGTTCGCGCATTGTTGCGCCCTCCTCAAAATTCATACCCTTTAGGAGCGCATTTTTTCCGAACCTTTTCCTTATTTTCAAGATTGCGAGTTGTATGTTTTCTTCGCGGCTCTCCGCAAGGGCTTTTCTTTCTCGCTCCGCATAGTCCGTAAACAGGTCGATCTGCTCTCCGACATACTCCATAGATCTATCGCCTTTCTTTGTAACATCACAAGCGCAAATGTTAAGGCGGCGAACAAGCAATTTAGGATTTGTGATACGGTCAAACAATTGTACAGCCGTGTCACCGATCTTCTGCGCAGAGTAGGTCTTGTGCGGGAGATTATCCGTACCGTGAGCGTGTTTTGGAACCAGCCGTCCGTAATAGTCGGTTGATATTTCACCATAGTAGGTATTGGCAATTTGAGGATTTGTAAGACTTTCAGCATCATAACTGACGGTTAAGGTTATCTTGCTTGTCGTAAGATTTTTTTCAGCAAGGTCAAGCGACAGGTTGTCTGCCATTTCCCGAACAATAATCCGTGCTTTTTGATAAGAATATGGTTCGGGAAGTACTTGACCGCTGCTTAGACTGTTGGACAGCGGCTTGTATGCCTTTATATTCGCGATAGTAGTAGGCTCAATGCCCCACGCGTGATCTATCAGTAGTTCGGCATTTATCCCGAACAGCTTGTACAGAGTGTCCTCATCGTAGATCGAACGCTCTGCAACATCACCTAGGGTAAACATACCGTTCTGCTCCAGCTTTGAAGAATATCCGTGACCAATACGCCAAAAATCTGTAAGCGGTCGATGTTCCCAGAGCTGCCGCCGAAATGACATCTCGTCAAGTTCGGCAATGCGAACTCCGTCTTTGTCGGCTTTCATTTTCTTTGCAACTATGTCCATAGCAACTTTGGAAAGGAACAAGTTAGTACCGATCCCCGCCGTAGCGGTAATGCCTGTTTCGGACAGTACCTCGCGAATAATCTTGATCGTCAACTCGTGAGCGGTCATTCTGTACATTTTGAGATAGTCGGTCACGTCAATAAAAACTTCATCTACCGAATATATGTGAATATCTTCGGGAGCAAAGTATCTTAGGTAAACATCATAAACTCGTGTGCTGTACAACATATAGAGCGCCATTCTTGGCGGGGCAACAATATAATCGACTGCAAGAAAACTGTTGCTGTTAATTTCCGAGAGGAAAATGGACTTGCCCGAAAACATCTTACCGGGGGTATGATACTTCCGTCTTTTGTTTACATCGCGTATCTTTTGAATGACCTCAAACAGCCGAGGTCTGCCGCCTGTGCCAAACGTCTTTAATGATGGCGAAACCGCTAAGCAAATAGTTTTGTCCGTGCGGCTTTCATCAGCCACAACAAGGTTTGTATCAAGCGGATCAAGACCACGCTCCACACATTCAACACTTGCATAAAAGGATTTAAGGTCGATTGCAACATAAATTCTATTGTTCATATTATCGCCGCCTTATGTACGTTTTTATTCATTATAGCACACAAAATATGAAATGTCAATAGTGTTTGCAATTTTTTGTTTGGAATTTTATGGAAATTGTGCTATATATAGCACAAAAGCGGAACTTCACAAAAGCCCCGCTTATATCTTATTCTTTTTCAGAATTGTCATTTTCTGCCAACGCCTTTGTGCTTTCACGCAAAGCGTCTACAAAAACGGTGATTGATTTCTCAACGTATCGTTGAATTTCAACAGGTAAAGCCGCGATCATAGTGTTTATCTTAACATTTTCTGTATATGCTGTCTTACCATATATCAGATAATCAGTAGTAACATCGAGAGCAGCAGCTATCTTACCTAAGTTCTGTACGCTCAAACTACTTCGTCCTGTTTCGACTTGCCACAAAAAGTCTGACGAAATATCAGCATATTCAGCAAGCTGTTCGCGCGTATAGCCTCGTTCCTCTCGAACGGTTCTTACCCTGCCACCAATAGATGTATTAGATATATCCACAATAATTCACCCCTCTTAGTAACAGTATATCAGTTTTCGCAAATTTGTAAAACCGCGTATAGTTAGTTTTGAAATCTGATGATAGTTAGAAATAATTATTGACTTTGGAGTTAAAATGGGGTATACTTATAATAAGTAGAGAGCGAATAATCTTACTCTTTTCACTTGTGCGTTTCGCAAACACTTTTTCAGAGAGGTAATTATTATGAACACGAAAGAAAAAACCGTATGTTTTTCCGGGCATCGCGATTTTCACGATCCCAAAGCAGAAATTGAAAAAAGCCTTGAAGCCGCAATAAGACAATGTATTGATGACGGGGCAGAGAGTTTTATTACAGGCGGGGCGCTGGGATACGACACGTTGGCAGCTTGGACTGTTATTCGTTTGCGTGAGGAATATCCTCAAATTAAGCTCGTCTTAGCACTTCCTTGCCCGCCAGCGGCACAAACCCTCAAATGGAAAGATGAACAAAAAGCTGAATACGAAAAAATTCGTGAATTAGCAGATGAAGAACACATACTTTCAACTTGTTATACAAGAAGTTGTATGTTAGACCGCAACAGATTTATGGTTGATAACAGTTATCGAATAATTCACTATCTTAGATCTGATCGCGGAGGGACAAGGTATACAGTAAACTATGCCAAAAAGCAAGGTATAGAACTTATCGGTATATGATGTTGATTTATCTAAGAAAAAATGATGATAAAAGCGATACCGTTTGCACGGTATCGCCAAAATCCTATAAATCAACCGAGCCGTTTATGCTGTCGTTGACAACATAAAATGCTTTCAGTTTGTTTTTCTCTGCCTTGACATAAACCTTTATGCTCTTGATCTGCTTACGAGTGCCTCCGCGATATGCGTCCTTGCACATCTGAGTGATCTCCGACAGCGAGTAATCCTTGCCGTTGCTCTGAATTACAAACTCATCGGATTTACCATTTGCGGTTTTCTTGACGGAACGCTTTGGAGTAGGAGCGGCAGTTTTGGGAGTTGCAGTCTTTTTCACGGGTTTAGCAGCTGCTTTTGGTGCGGTTGCCTTTGTCTTAGTGGCTGCTGATTTAGTGTTGGTTTTCTTTGCGGTCGTCCTGACTGTTTTAGTCGCTGTTTTTTTAGCGGCAGTTGTTGTTTTTGCTTTGGTGGTGCGTGGCTTACTCGCTTTTTTAGTAGGAGCAGAAGTTTCGGTCACTACCTCTGCAACAGCGCTTTCAGCAGTTGATTTCCTTTTTCCTCGTGGCATAATGAACCTCCATAGTTTGTTTGATATTTTCAGTATATCATAAACTTATTGGTTTGTCAAGGTTTTTATGTTTTTCGAGCAAATTTAATGTATTAAGGAGATAATTGATATGATTAAGGAATTTTTAAAATTGGATTTTAAAACATCAATCTTTTTCTCGAATAATAGTCCAATATGGTTTTCCGATTTGCTATACATCAGAGTAGGAAAAGGAAAAGTGAAATCATATACCGTCCTGAAACTAAGCGAAATTGAATATATAGAAAGAGAAACGAAATATCATCTGACAGATGAATACGGAAACACTTGTGCGGTATATAGGGATAGCATTTTCTTGTACAGAGGGCAGAATTTAATTATCCAACGGCTATATGATATTATTTCTCAAGCAATATCAATTGTATTTCTCGCTGCACTTGTTTTCATAGGAAATTCCCCACAAGATGTAATACGATTTCTTATGCGGTAATGTCACGAGGTGTGATCCGTCAAAAAAAGTGGCTCATATAGCACAAGTATAATGTGATTGACAATTACATTCAAGTGTTGTATAATGTTAATAGATAATAGCTTATAAAGTTAAGTTCAGTGGGCTATTATCTGTTATATAGTTTCTAATTAAGGAGGATTTTATGCGAATTGACACAAAAGACATAGTATGTACAGTATCATATCTGATTGGTGTACGAAAAGAATTATTGCACAACACATACGATCAAAGCTGCTTTGACCTACTTGAACATCTGGAGAATGATCGAAATGCAACAGTAATACGATATTTGAGCAAACTGCGAACAATGCTGATGAAAACATTCAAAAAAACCGATTATGCATTAAAATATGATCTTACAAACATTGACAGGCTGGAATGGTTCGATGCTGACAACTTAAAATGGTTGGAAAAAAATAACATTCAAGTTATGCTTTCTAATAAACTAGCGGCTGACTATTCATTACATATCAACAAGCTGATTGCGGAAAACATTCACGCTTGTAAAGATTTGTTTCCCGATTGGATTAAATGGGATTATATAAAGGGACTGTTTATTATCCCCAAATTTTCCGATCAAGCTGTGCAAAAACGGGAATTTAGCAAGTTTATGGATCAAGGAGCGTTATATCCGTATCATCAGTATATTTATTGGGAACCTTTCGATTGTGGTAATATTCTATATACAGACGGTAAATTCATCAATATTATTTATCAAATGAACAATGATTATTTTGATGATAAGTCCAAATATAAAACCGCCACAAACGAGGTAAAGGATAACATTTACGATTTCATAAGAAACAGCGAAAAAGTTGTGTTGGTCGTTGACTGTGAAAACTCTGATGTATACAAGCTATATGGTATGCTAAAAAATCTAAATCGTGACGAAGTGATGAAAATCAGTAAAATAATGCTGTTTGACGACGTTCATACTACTGTCGGTTGGGATTATCTCGAAAAAGTAATATCCATTCCTGTTGAGCATATAGAGGTTGAACGTCTTTTAGATCATAAATCGCTAGTTGATATGAGAGTTATGGCGGGAGTGTTTCGAGAATTTTACACTAATAGCGTTTCATCATTTATTTTGCTTTCAAGTGATAGTGATTATTGGGCGTTGGTTTCTTCATTACCTGAAGCCGAATTTTTGGTGATGGTCGAGTGGAACAAGTGTGGACAAGCCATAAAAGACGCATTAGAACACGAGGGAATATTTTGGTGTTCTCTTGATGATTTCAGCACGGGTAAAAATGAGGAATTAAAACGCGCTGTGTTACTTTCAGAGCTAAGAAAGTATCTGCCTGAACTGCTTTCGTATAACGGAAAAGAATTAGTTAATAAACTATATGCCGACACCAGAATTGATGCTGACGAAACGGAAAAGCTGAATTTCTACAACAAGTTTATTCGCACAATATCATTTCAAGCAGATAGTGATGGCAAACTGAGTTTGTTAATTAAGGTGTGATTGCAAATTAAGATATAGTCATAAAAAAATAAACTCCCGAAGTCTTTCGACTTCGGGAGCTTTTCTTATCTGCCGCTGTGGAGTTTCAATGAGTTGTCAAGGGCAATGTGTTTCAGCAATCGTTCTTTTTCGGAGGAAGTGTACTCTCTTATAGCGTAGAGGATTTGCATATCCAGATCGCTTACGGTGGGAGTGCTGCCGTTTCTCTCATCGGAACGGCAAACTATGTAGTCGATGGTTACACCAAAGTAATCTGCAAGGGCAATAAGGAGCGGAACGGTGTAAAAACCGTTTTCCGCTCTGCTGATTGCTTTCTGGTCGATGTAGAGTTCCTCGCCCAATTCCCTTTGCGACAGTTCCCTCTCCTTACGGAGTGCCGTCAATCTGCTTTCGCCTGTTGTTTTTCTTGTGATTTTGTTTTCCATTGTCAAAATCTCCTGTCTAAAAAATTCGGTTAAAATTGACAATTGTTAAATTTTGGCAATTTTAACCGTTAATATAATGATAATGGAAATAAATGGGGATAGCGAGGGCGCGAGATGTCGCTTATAAGGGAAAAGAGAGTTACTGTGTCGATTTATAAAGTATTTAACCAAAAAATCTTTCGACAAATTACTACAATGGGAAATAAGTCATAATTTTACTTAATATTCAGTCACAATTGACTTTGATTTTCTTTATAAGAAATGCTAGAATATATTTAGGGACAAGCCCGTCTGAGTATGGGGTGAGCGTGTGCCACCAAAGTGACAGACTTCCCGAACGACGGGTAATTTCCGACTAACAGTTCTTTGACAATTGAATAGCAAAGCAAACACAACAGTTGCAAGCCGTGGTCACAAATTCTGTGACCGCGCGACGAAATTCCTGTTGCCTACTGACGAGGTTACTAATTATCCGTGACCACATTGACTTTTGCGCGAGAATAACAGTAACCGAGTAATGTACGAGCAATCAGCCGAAAACCGATAACGCAGTCGGCGAGTAGTAAAGGAACGAGCGGGAAAACGGCTTGCGATATAATGATACTTCCGGTGACGGCTGACCATAAGAATGGCAGAGGTGAAAGCCCTATGTGCGGGGTGCGTAACTACCCGCAGTTTGCTTTGAGTGCAGTCTAAAAATAAAAACGTCGGACTGCACAAACCTTTGTCCGCGTTCGCTGAACGAGTACGGAAAAGGCGGCAGTCCGACTTTTTATATATTTGCTTGCATAAGTGAGTATGGGGTTGATATATGTATCAACTTTTTAAGTATTCTTTTATGCAAGCAAGTAGGGGTTGATATATGTATCAACCCTCGTCTGAAATTTAAAGAGGAGGTCTGTTTATGCGTGAGATGAACGTTTCCGCGACCGAGGAATTAGTGGATATTCGCGGTGTTTCGATAAACCGCGATCTGCCGAAGGACGAGCGTATCGCCGATTTTGTGAGCCAGATAAAAAACCCGTATCTTTTTAAGTGCGGGAAATACACCGTTAGAGCGAGTTTCTCCGAGAACGGTCAAACGTTGGAGGAATGTATCAAGGGGCTTATAAAATAAATTCGGAAAACAGCTTGACATTTACATTTAGGTGTGGTATAATAATGGTGGAAAAAGAATTGAATATCTGCATAACCACACTCCTTTTGATTGCGGGCTATTTCCGTATATCTTAAAAGGAGTGTTTTTATTATGCAAAAATTCAAGGCTATCAAGTACATCAGATTGTCGTACACCGATGACAAGAACGTCGAAAGCAACAGCGTTTCCAACCAAAGAAAACTGATTGACGATTTTCTTTCCAAGCACCCCGAAATCGAGGGCGTGACGGAAAAGGTTGATGACGGTTACAGCGGAGTGCTTTTTGACAGACCCGCGTTTTCCGAGATGATGGAGCTTGTAAAAAACGGCACTATCAATTGCGTTATCGTCAAGGATTTATCGCGGTTAGGGCGTGAATACATTGAAACGGGGCGTTATCTTCGGAAAATATTTCCGGCTTACGGCGTGAGGTTTATCGCTATCAATGATGATCTGGATACCTTAACGCAAAGCGCGGACGAGATCACCGTTTCAATTAAGAATATCATTAACGAGGAATATGCCCGTGATATTTCCGTGAAAACTCGGACGGCTCTTGACATCAAGCGCAGGAGCGGAGATTTTGTCGGTGCGTTTACGGTTTACGGCTATCTCAAAACGGGCGATAAGCACAAGAGCCTTGTTATTGACCCGTTCGCCGCTAATGTGGTTAGGGATATTTTCAGAAAGCGGCTCAACGGCTCCAGCGCGTTTCATATCGCCGAGGAGCTGAACAGATCGGGTATTCTCTCACCGCTTGCCTATAAGCGTTCCAACGGCTTGCCCTACGCCAAAGGCGGCTATGCCGACAAGGAAGAATGTAAATGGTCTGCCACCACGATAATTCGGATTTTGAGTGATGAGATTTACACGGGAACAATGGTACAAGGCAAGCAGTCCACGCCGCATTTCAAGCTGAAAGAACGCGAACTCAAACCGTCCTCGGAGTGGGTGCGCGTTGAGAATACGCACGAGGCTATAATCGACAAAGCCGATTTTGACTTGGTGCAAAGATTGAAACGGCTCGATACGCGCACCGCGCCGCAGTCCGATAAGGTCTATCTCTTTTCGGGAGTGCTGATCTGCGGGTGCTGCGGCGGCAGAATGACGCGCAAAACGAACCGTTACAAGGATAAGGAATATTTTTACTATTTTTGTCCCGCGGGAAAAAAGGGCGGCTGTTCATCAACCTCGATGATCAAGGAAAGCGATCTGACGGAGTGCGTTCGGACAAGCCTTAAAGCGCACATAAACAGCGTTACCTCGCTTAATTCCATAATAAACGGCGTGAGCAGAGAGCGTATAAACCGTGAGCTTGTGAACGAGTACAAGGGTTACATAAAGTCCAACGAGGAACAGCTTTTGAGGGTTGAAAAAATTTAAGCGCAATCTGTACGAAAACCTTGTGAGCGGCGCACTTACAAAAGAAGAATTTGCGCAGTATAAGCAAGAGTACACCGCGAAAGCCGAGGACATAAGAGCTGCCATTCAGAGCTGGAACGACAAGCTGACGGAGGCTCTCGAAAACCGCGGTGACAGAAATCGTTGGGTAAATCATTTCTTGCAATTCTCCGAAATGGAGGATATAGACAGAGGAATGGTCGCTCGGCTGATACAGAGCATAGTCATTAACGCCGACAAAAGCATTGATATACGTTTTAATTATCAAGACGAATATCAGAGAGCGGTGATGTTTATCGAAAGAGCGTCCGAGGAAAGGAGGGCGGTATAATGGCACGAAAGAGCAGAAAAAATCCCGTTGTTGAGGAAAGTATTCGCGCGGTCACACTCAATACCGCACTCTATATAAGACTTTCTGTTGAGGACGGTCACGGAAGAAGTAACTCAATTGAAAATCAGCAGTTGATACTGAATGATTATCTTTCGGATAAGCCCGAATTTCGCGTGTGCGATACTTATATAGATAATGGTCTGAAGGGAACGAATTTCAACCGCCCGAATTTTCAGCGTATGCTTGCCGATATTGAGGACGGCAAAATCAACTGTGTTATCGTCAAGGATTTGTCGCGGCTCGGTCGTAACTCGATTGATACGGGATATTACATTGAGCAGTATTTTGCGCAGCACAAAGTCCGTTTCATCGCCGTTAATGATTGCTACGACAGCACGGACAAGAACAACGCCCAAAACGGAATACTTCTTCCGTTAAAAAATATGATAAACGAGGCTTACGCGCTCGACATTGGAAAGAAGATAAAGGCGCAAGCACACCAAGCTATGCTCGACGGAGAATACATCGGAGCAAGAGCACCATTCGGGTATAAAAAAGCCCCCGACAATTGCCACAAGCTGATAATTGACGAGGAAACAGCACCGATAGTTCGGCAAATATTCGAGTGGGCAGCCGAGGGCATTGGAATAAATACGATCACGGTGCGGCTTAATGAAATGGGGGCAGTTACTTCAAGCGTTTATAAAGGTTTGACAAGTGAACAGGGCAAACGGTACAGACAAAATGAACATTGGACGACCTTTACGGTTGACCATATTTTGATAAATCCCGTTTACACGGGCGATATGGTTCAAGGCAAGAGTGTAATAGTTGGTCATAAGCAACAAGATACCGCTCCCGAGGACTACATCGTTGTTCGCGATACCCACGAGCCGATAATAAGCCGTGAAATGTTTGAACGTGTAAAAGCGATACGCGACGCTGTGCGCGAGGAATACAAAAACAAGCCCATTGACCCATATACAGAGAACATTTTCAAAGGCAAAATCTTTTGTCCGCATTGCGGAAAACCTCTGCATCGTCAAAGAGCCAAGAGAAAGACGAAAGCCGATGTTTATCGGTTGCATTGTCTTTCGCCGTCTAGGGTTTCTAAATCTGCTTGTATCGGGGTAAATATTGACGAGCAGATAGTGATAGATGTTGTTTCCGTTGCACTTAAAAACAAGCTCTCGGCTATCAAAAAATCCACTCCGAAAACAGATAAATCGGATATTCTGAAACGCCAAAAGTCCGATAAGCAGCGCGAACTGAACCGAGTACAAAGTCTTATAAAAGGCTTGTATGAGAACCTTGTTAGCGGCGTTATTTCCGACGAGGATTACAAGGAATTAAAAATCGGCTACGCAGAGCAAGCCGCCGATCTGACGAGTGAGCTAGAGCGTTTGGACGATGAAATATGCCGCCTCGAACGCGAAAGCAAACAACGGCTTGAAATAAAATCTACCGCGGACAGCTTTAAGAGCAGCAGACAGCTCACTGCGGAGATCATTAACCGCCTGATAGAGCGCATAGAAATAAATCACGACCGCGAGATAAACATAACATTTCGTTCGGACGGAAAGGAGAATTGTTGATGATAGCACTCTACATACGGCTCTCGCTTGAGGACGAAAAGTACGACAGCCTGAGCATAGAAAATCAGCAAATTCTTCTTCGCGAAAAAGCTATGTCGCTGCCCGAATACGCAAGTTCCGAGGTCAAGGAGTTTATTGACAACGGGCATACGGGAACTAATTTTGAACGTCCCGCTGTCCAACAGCTTTTGGAGTTGGTGAGAGAGGGAAAGGTCACAACAATTCTTGTTAAGGATTTCTCGCGTTTCGGGAGAAATTCGATTGAAACGGGATATTTTATCGAAAAAGTGTTCCCCTTGTATCACGTTCGCTTTATCGCCATAAGCGATAACTACGACAGCGCGGAGCATAAGGGCGAAACGGGCGGCGTTGACGTTGCGTTTAAGTACCTTATAAATGAGTATTACAGCCGTGATCTTTCAATAAAAAGCAAAACGGCGAGAATGGCAAAAATGAGGCGCGGCGAGTATCAGAGCAAGATTTGTATGTACGGCTACCAAAAGGGTGCGGACGGTCGGTTAGTTCCTGATGAAGAAACAGCAGATAACGTTCGGAAAATCTTTGAATGGGCTGCGGAGGGCTTATCATCGGACAAGATTGTCAGTAAACTGTACGAGCTGGGCATACCAACTCCCGGTGAACACAAGGCAAGCAAAGGGAAAAAATTCCACGATGTTTCCCGAACCAACGGCGTATGGTGTCCGAATACAATTTTGAAAATCTTGGCGGACGAACGCTATATTGGAACATACATAGTCGGTAAAAGTGCTGTTGTCGAGGTAGGCAGTACACACGCTCGTCCAAAAGACAAGAGTGAATGGATTGTAATTCCCAACCACCACGAGCCTATCATCAGTCAAGAATTGTTTGAACGTGCAAACAGTAATATCAAACGCCGCAAACTTCCAAACAGACAGCGGAGAGAATATCTTCTGCGCGGAAAAGTCTATTGTGGGTGTTGCAACCACGCTATGAATTTTGCGAATTGTACGCATTTTAAGTGCCGCCATTCGGCTAAATTAACCGATATGCCTTGCTGCGGTTTATCAATCCCGAAAGCCGATCTGGAGAGTATCGTGTTTGATACGATAAATGCGCAAATAAAATGCGCTTTCGGTGTTGACGATCTGCAAGCCGATGAGAAACTGACATCTGCTCCCGATGAAGAACCCGAAAAGAAGATACGCTTTTTGCAAGACAGCAAGCGAGAGCTTTACGAGCAATTTGTTCTCGGAGAGCTTGATGTGGAAAGCTACAAGGAAAAGAAAGCGGAACTCGATGTTAAACTCGCCTACGAGCAGAGTATAAGGTCGGTGATTGCCGAACAAGCGAAAGCCGAGCACGAGGAACAAGAAATAGTCCGACAGAAAAAGAAAATAGCCGACGAGCTGAATGCCGCCGACGGTCTTACTAAATCGCTTGTGGACTTGCTGATAAAACGAGTTTACGTTTTCCCCGACAACAGGATAGATGTCGAGTACCTTTCACGCTCGTTCTTCTGATTGGGAAAATTTTCATCAAATTATCACAATTATTTTTTGTCTTGTACTTGACATCGGGGTGACGAAAACTATGCAAGCCATAGAACGGTAAACCATTTCTTTCACAGAAACGTTTCAGCCAAGTATAAGTGGTGTTAGGGTGCTGAGGTTCGCCGTTATCCTTTGTGAACAGTCGGTCGGTATCTACCCAATAATTTCCAAGCTTTAACGCTTCATCGTCTTGTTCGGCTTTCAGTTCCTTGAGAATATCCATTATGTACGGCGAGATTTTCAGCGTTCTTTGGGAGCGTTTGGTTTTGGTGGTATCGGTGTAAATTCCGCGTGCCTTAGTCTGGTTAGACGTTCGATGAACACTTATTATATTGTTCTCAAAGTCGATGTCTTTCCATTCCAAGCCGAGCATTTCTCCGCGACGGAAACCGCTGTATGCCATAAGATAGAAGAACGCTCTGTATTTCAACGGCTCGTCCTCCATTTTAGTAAGTAGCACCGCCATTTCCTCTTGCGAATAAATTTGCTTTTCCTTGACCTCGCCTTTAGGTATCGACACCTTAGAACAAGGGTTATCGGGAACTATGCCCATTTTTACGGCATAACCGAACACGTCCGAAATAAGACTTAGGTTGTGCCGTATAGTTTTAGGAGCAAGCGGCTTTCCGTTGACCTCGTTCGCGCCGTCCTTTGCAAGAGAATTGACGAACGCTTGAAGTTGTCTGGGTGTTATCTTGTCAACTCTTAAATGACCTATCGCGGGATAGATACGGTGTTTTAGCTGTTTCAGCCGTTCATAGGTCGTACTGCGGAGGTTATATTTTGCGTATTCCTCGAACCACTCCTCGCACAGTTCCTCAAACTTAACAGCCTTTGTCGAAAATCCTCGCATACACGCGTCCTCGAACATCACCGCTTGACGGTTCAGTTCTTTCTGTATTTGCCGATCTGTCATTCCCTCGGGCGGTTTCCAGGTCATTGCCTGTTCCTTGTGGTTGCCCTTGGTATCGTAGCCCACGGAGACCCGAATTTGGTACGAGTCGCCGCGCTTTCTGATGGTTGCCATAAACATCTCTCCTTTCGATTCTGATGTTGCGGATTTATGACATACCCCTGTACATATTTATTATACCACTTTCTTGCTTTAAAGTCAAGCATTTCCAAATATTTTTACAGAGGTATGCCGATTTTTCGTTGCTTATCTTTTATGGTGCAGCAGATTGTCTTGTTTCCTCTGCTGCTCGACCAACTTGCTGATGTAATCGCCTCTTGAAATTTTTTCGTATGTAATCGCGATATCGGAGTACTCTTTCAAAAGGGCAGCACACTTATTATAATGCTCTCTAACAGGTGCAGCTTTCTGCTTTGTTTCAGTGATAACGCCTTTGAGGTAGTCCAAGTCCGAACGGCTCTCAATATTTTTCTGCGCGAGTGTTTCCCTGTACATTTCCACACGAAGGTGTTCCTCCGCTGTAAGAGAGGGCTTGTCCATAAGCGAGAAGTATTCCTCTGCTTGTGCCGCGAGGCTCTTTAATAAATTGTATTTGGTTTCCATAGTGTTAACCTCCTGTCTGGATTTCTCCAATTCAAATTTTATTTGCTCAATCTTACCGTTCACCTCTCCGATACTCTGTAAGCGGTCACGGTTTATAATCAAGAGTAGAGTTCCGAGTTGTTCAAGAGTTGGGTGGTTGGCATTGACCTCTTGAACACTGTCAATAGTTTCCGAGTACTTGTCGCGGAGTGTCAAACTCTCACACGGATTATTTATCCCTGCTCCAACATCTCTCCACAAAATTCTCGAAGAAAGCTGTTCAATGGTATAGTCCTCTCCCAAAGTTTTCAAGCGTATCGCTCGTTGCTGATCTGGTGCCTTGACCGAGATATATTTTCCGCGCTTGACGGTGTAGCTGAGGTGTTCCAACTCTGCGAGAAGCTCATCAACATTCTTGACCCAACCGACAAGTCTGTCAACCTCGTCACGGATTTTCTGTTTCCACGAAGTGCCTCGCTTTTCATTTTGCCACTCATTGTAAGCTATAGTTTTTCTCTTAGCTTTGGATTTATCGAACGGCTGAACACCAAGAGCAAGGCATACCCTGTCGGAGATTTCTTTTATCTCGTCAAGCGTTTTCTTGTTGGCATTAAATTTTCTGCCGTCAATACCGTAGGTGTTTATGATGATGTGGTTGTGCAGATGACCTTTGTCAATGTGAGTCGCGATCACCACCTGACTGTTATCTCCGAACGCTTTCCTTGCAAGTGTTCTACCTATCTTGTGTGCGAGTTCCGGCGTGATGTTGTCTTTCGGGTCGAACGACTGAATGTAATGGATAGCTTTTACTCTGCCTTTCCCGTTCTGGGGCAACGGCTCGTCAAATTTGTATCCCGAAAAATGTTCATACACCGTTTTCATTGCAAGGTATGCGCACTTTGGATCGGGAATACAGTTCATCGAGTTGGTGAGAATAAGACCGTCCGTCTTTTCGGGATCGAGTATGTAGGCTAGGCTACGTTCGACTGTGTTGTGAATACTGATTGATTTAATGTACGGCATAAGTTTGTGACCTCCTGTTGTAATTTTTCAACATCTTCAGCATAGATGCTGTTGATCTCGTTTGCTTTCTTGGCGATCTGGTTGATATTGCTGCCGATGATTCTGAGAGCGTTCATAATCCGAGTGACATCCTCCATATTGTAAAAAGTGATCTGACCGTCAAGTGACATTTGTCTTATAAACGTTCCCGTTTTCATCAGAACCGAGGCGGCGCGC
>JAAVHB010000006.1 GCA_014799955.1 Butyrivibrio sp.
GAACAGAAGAGAAATCCTCCGCCCGATTGATATTTTTTGTACTATATTGATGTTTTAAGAACGTGATGATATAGATGAGTACTCCTTCTTACAAAAAATTACCCGCCCGAAAACAGGTCTGGTGATTCAGACTACTGTACCGCATTGCAAGCTTCAAATGGCTTTATAATTAGGTTTACAATATATTGACGAAAAGTTTTCTACTTCAAAGGAAAGGACAAAAAGAAAACGACAACCTTCTATCGAAAATTGTCGTTTTTTCTATGAAAGTAGTGATCTGCTTTGATACAAAGTGCACACCTGTGAATCATCAAGGACGCAGCCTGGCATTTGCCATCCGGCATAAAGACCAATTTAAAGTTGAAGCCTTTACATCATCTGCTATATCCCATAAATTGTCTGTAATTCGTATTTCTACATTTCGCTTCAATAACTCGCCGAACAAATCAGTCAGCATATATTTTTTCTTTGGATATTGTGTTGTTGTAGCAACATAGTATCCGGCAATGCTATCTTGTAATACGAAGTCTTCTGCATGGAATTCGTATAAATACAATGTTGTGTTTTTCATCGCATGATACCACTTGCTCTCCACTACGATAGCATGTGAAATTCCAGAGGAAGAGAAAAAGCGTTTTTTATCAAAAGCAGTTGTCTGGCAGCCTACATGATAAGCAACACGCGGACAATCACGTGGTGTCAAAAAGTTGGGCAATCTTGATTCATCTATTGCCCATATCAATCCGACATTTTGATTGAGATCTTTTCGTGTTGGTATGCGCGGTTCAAAGACTTTTATATCAGGTTCTTCACTAACATGAAACAGCCGCATCGTTTTTCCTTTCCTGTAGTTAATTATTTTTTATGATAAAAACTGGACACCTGTTCAGATACACATCGTATCAAAATCGGTGTCCAGATATTAAGCTGGGGATGGGACTTGAACCCACGACCTACTGATTACGAATCAGTCGCTCTACCGGCTGAGCTACTCCAGCATTTTCACACAAAGGTTATTATACCTTCTATATTGAAAAATGTAAAGAACAAATTTTTATTCTTGTAAAATTTAATTCGGGAGCTTCTGCAACTCCTCCTGCTCTTGTTCATCCCCGCCGAAACGGCACTGCGCGATTTCCTCAAGGAACCGTTCTTCAATAAGTCCGATAAGAGAAATAATATCGCTTTTTCCTCCCGCCTCAAACGGGACAAAGCCTCCCGCCATGGCGGCATGTCCGCCTCCGCCGCCGATTCCGGCAAGAGCTCTGTTCGTAACCGTACCGGCGTTGACCATTCCCATGCTTCTCACCGACAGCTTGATTCCGTCGTCCTTGATGGAGTAAACCACGGAAAAATTCACCTCGACCAAATCCAGCATGAAATCGGAAATGCTCGCGATTAACGCTTCGGGACAGTTGTAGCCGGTATTGGCAAAGCTTATGTTATCGTACACCTTTATCGTGTTGATTGCGTTTGCGTACGCCTTCAAATCGTCGAATTTCAGTGAGCAATGCTCAAGCGACTGTATAATCGCCATGTTGCTCATTTTAAAAAGCGTGCGGTAGATGTCCAAATCGAGCAGCGAGACGCCGCGTGATAAGCCCATCGTATCGGTCTTTATTCCGTACAGAAGCGCCGTCGCAACCTTCTTGTCCATCTGTATGTTATTTTCAAAATAATACTGAGCTATGATTGTTGAGCAGGCTCCGAGCTCCGGACGTATATCCGCATATCTGTACTGAACCGGCTCGCCCGAATCGAAGGTCGGATGATGGTCAATGCATATGGTTTCATCGCCGGGCGCGTCCACAATATTTGAGTTGCCCTTCTGCGAATCAACAAGAATTATCTCGTCCGTTTCGTCCATATCTTTTATGTGATCCAAATCCGTAACCTTTATGCCGAGCTGCTGAATAAAGCCGTTGGTGCTGTAGCGCTCTATTTTACCCTTATAGCATATCGATGAGGAAATGCCGTATCTCTGTAGAAGAACGGACAGTCCGTACGCGCTCGCAATAGCGTCAGGGTCGGGAAAATTGTGAGTCTGTATGTATACATGCTCACCCGAAATATTATTTATAATCTCCTTGAATCTGTTCATCGTCAATATCCCTTCCAAACCTTCTCGCTCGCGGGCTTCTACGCTCCGCTTCGGTCCCTGCCAAGCGGGCGTCACCGGCGCCCGGCACCACCCTAATAAAAACAGCCACAGTCATCCCTCGCTGCAAGCAGCGGGGCTGCCTCTTCAGTCCTCTACGCAGTGCACGCTCGAAGCCGCTTCGCGTCTTCTCGCTCGCGGGCTTTCGCCCTATAAAAACAGCCACAGTCATCCCTCGCTGCAAGCAGCGGGGCTGCCTCTGCCTGTTTTTGCACTGCTAATTGCTTTCACGGACATTATAACAACAAAGCGGCACTTTTTTCAACATTTTTCATAAAATAATATATCACTGAAAGACGGAGGAAAATATGAATGACGCCCTTCAATTGAAAAATGTTTCTTACTCCTATCATACCAAGTTCGGCGAAACCTATGCACTCTATGATATAAACCTGACGCTCCCGCAGGGCAGCTTTATATCGGTTGTGGGGCCTTCCGGATGCGGTAAATCAACGCTTCTGTCACTGATTGCGGGGACGATTAAGCCTGAATCCGGCTCCGTTCTGATAGGCGGAAAACCCGCTTCGGAATCAGACAGCCAAATAGGTTATATGCTTCAGCATGACCACCTTTTTGAATGGCGTTCCGTATACGGTAACGTCATTTTAGGTCTTGAAATACGCAAGAAAAAAACATCCGACAATCTGCACCATGTCAACGCCCTGCTCGACCAGTACGGACTGGGTGATTTCAAAGGCTCAAAGCCCTCCGAGCTTTCCGGCGGAATGAGGCAGCGCGCCGCGCTTATACGCACGCTGGCGCTTGAACCCGACATACTGCTGCTTGACGAACCGTTTTCCGCCCTCGATTACCAGACCAGACTTACGGTAAGCGACGACATCGGCACAATAATCAGGCAGGAGCGCAAAACCGCGATTCTGGTTACGCACGACTTGTCGGAGGCAATTTCAATGGGAGATACCGTTTATGTGCTGTCCAAGCGTCCGGGACACATAAAGGCGTCAATCCCCATTGAATTCGCGGACAATATTACACCTATGGAACGGCGCAGCGCACCCGAATTCAAGGATTACTTTAATACGCTATGGAGGGAACTCAATGAAAATGCCTGAAACATACTCTGAAAACCACAAAAGATATATAAAACGCTGCAAGCGCGACAGGACGCTGATTACAATAGCAAGAATCCTTGTTTTTGTTTTTTTTATCGGATTCTGGGAATTGAGCACGCGCATCGGGCTTGTGGATTCATTTATATTCAGCAGCCCGTCGCGGATTATCAAATGCTTTGCCGGATTATCAAAGGGCGGTCTGATTTTCCGCCATATGTGGGTTACGGTTTATGAGACGCTTATATGCTTTTTTATCGTAATTTCACTCGGTATGCTGATTGCAACCCTTATGTGGCGTTTCCGCACCGTGTTTCTGATTGCGGAGCCATACATTGTCCTGCTTAACAGCCTTCCGAAATCCGCCCTGGCGCCCGTGCTTATAGTATGGTTCGGAAATAATGTAAAAACAATCGTGATTGCCGCGGTTTCCGTAGCCGTGTTCGGAGCCATACTCAGTATTTACACGGGCTTTATAAGCACGGAGGAGGAAAAAATAAAGCTGATACGCACACTCGGAGGTAATCGGGGGCACATTCTTTTCAAGCTTGTTATCCCGTCCTCTCTGCCAATCATCGTAAACACAATGAAGGTCAATCTGGGACTGTCGTTAGTCGGCGTGATTATCGGAGAATTTCTCGCAGCCAAGGAAGGTCTTGGATACCTTATCATATACGGAAGTCAGGTTTTCAAAATGGACTGGGTGCTGCTTTCCATAGTTATTCTCTGCATACTGTCCGTAATACTTTACCAGTTAATCCAGCTTCTTGCCAAAAAAATTGACCGATAACGCTCCTTACGAAGCATCGGCGCAAAAAAAGGAGACACCGAAGTGTCTCCCTACATAAAAACCAAAACTCCCCTTTTTGTCTTGAATAGTCTATCTGTTTCTGATTGCGTCAACAGGTTTCTTTGAGGCAATCCTTTTGACCGGAATGAAGCTTGCCACAGCTGCCACAGCCACGCTTACAAGCAGCAGCAGAATCACCTGTCTCACACTGAAGGTCAGCACGCTTATAAGGATTCCCGCGCCGTATCTCATAAACGAATTGAATAATTTTGTCAGAATAAAAACTCCCGCGCAGGATATTACAAAATTTATGCTTGCGATAATAAAGCTCTCCGAGAAGAAAATCTTGAACACGTCGTTGCTTCTCGCGCCGATTGCGCGCAGTATTCCGATTTCCTGCTTTTTGTAGGATATACTTGTGCCGATGAAATTAGCGAGCATAAGCGAAGCAAACAGCGCAAATCCCAATCCGATATACAGGAATACCTTTGACAGCACCTCAAAAACCGAATTTACCGTATCAAGCTCAAAGGTAACCGCATTCTGGATCTCATACCTGATTTCGCCCGAATCGTCATAGCTGAATTTCACAAGCTCCCTGACTCCGCTCTTATCGTCCGGCATTCTTCCGACAGCATATGTGTAAACCCCGCTTCTGTCCCTGTTTACCATTTCGTCAACGACCGAATCGGAAAGAGCCAGCGCTTCGATGTTTTCATATGCTTCGTCATCAATAATACCTACTACCGTATATCCTTCGCCATTACTCCATTCTCCTTTATTATTTTCCATACTGCAGTCAAATTTTTGTTTTTTGAAATATTCTATAAGCTTTGATTTGTCATTATAAAAATCTGCTGCGCCTTCCATGTTGTATATATATATACTGCTCATGGTTGCGATGACCTCTTTGTCCTTAAGAACCGTCTTTTCTCCGTCCACCCAGGTTATTTTATCCTTATCTATCTCGTCAAGGTAAAGGATATATCTGCCGGTATATACATCCATATCTTCGCCGTACAGACTTACGTAACCGTTTATAGAATGTACGTCCGGATGATCGGCCGTCATTTTATCCACATATCCGTCGCCCACCATCAGCACCGACGAAATTCCGTATCCCCGCTCGGTCCGGAACTCGTTCAGCATCGCAAATTGCAGAATCTGGTCCGCCCTGCTTTGGTTGGGCTTCTTCTCTGTCAGGGATTTATAACGCTCCAGATTAAATCCCGTATCGACAATACCCGTAACCGTATACGTTTTTTTGTCGAATTCAAGCTTTTTACCTATAAGATCCTCATATTTCTCAATCTTTTCGGCTTTGTAGGCTTCATCCGTCAGATAGCCGCCGATTTTAAAGCTCTCAAATACATACTCGCTTACGGCAATTTCATCCTTGCCGCCGTCGGGCAGCGTTCCCGCCAGAAGCGTACACTCAAGGTCTTTCAGCTTTTCCTCATTGATTTCCATGAATCCGTTTAAATAACTTGCATAAATATTATAGTCCGTCTCCGTAAATTCCGCCTCCGGATCAAAATATACCGACAAATCCAAATCGCCGTTAATCGGACTGTATACGCCCGCCATTTTAATTCCGGTGGTTTCCTCGATTCCCTTTATCTGTTCGTTCGTTATCCCCGTATTGTAGCTGCTCCAGTATGTCTCTTCCTTCTCTCCGAACATATCGTCATAAATATAATGCTCCTTGACCGACTTTACAAGGGATACATAGCGGACTCCGGTATCAATCAGCGAATTGGTGCACACCTTGACATGGTCATACGCTCCCATCGTATCGCTCAGACCGAAAAGCCCGAACGAAACCACCGATAATAATACCGTCATAACAAGCTTGAATTTCTTGTATTTCAGACCGCTTGCACCGATTTTAAAGGCACTCTTGAAGGGCAGTACGGATTTAATCAGCTTAAATGACGAGCCGTCCTGATTTCCGATTTTACTCTGGTCCGTATCCCTGAAGCGTCGTGAAGACCCCGTTTTCCTGCCGCCGATACCGAGCTTAATGCGCTCATTCGGATGCGTATCAATATATCTGTTGATTGCCTCGGTATCCTCCGCCGTAAGATGATAGCCCTGCGCAATCTCGACCAAATCCCCGTCAAACGTAAGATTCTCCTTTGGCTGTTCCTCGGTTTCTCCCTGCGCGGACTCTGTCTCCAGCTCAACATCGCTTATCACATTGCCGTCGGCAAGCTCGATTATCCTGTCCGCGTACCGCTCCGAAAATTCCCTGTCATGGGACACAATCAGCACCAGCTTATCCTTTGACAGTTTTTTAAGTGTATCAAAAATCTGTTTTCCGGTGTTGGAATCCAGCGCGCCCGTAGGTTCGTCCGCCATGATTATTTCGGGATTCTTGACAAGCGCCCTCGCGATTGCAACCCTCTGCTTCTGTCCGCCCGAAAGCTCATTGGGCTTGCGGTTTCCGTAGCCCTCAAGATCCACCTGCTTAAGTATATCGTTAATCTCCCCGTCTGTCGCCTTCCGTCCCTGAAGCTCTATCGCGAGCGCGATATTTGCCCCCACGGAAAATTCGTCAAGAATATTGTATTCCTGAAAAATAAAGCCCACATAGGTGTTCCTGTACGAATCAAAATACTGCTGCTTGAAATCCTTTGACGAAACACCCTTTATGATTATTTCCCCCGAATCATATTTGTCGAGTCCGCCAAGAAGATTAAGCAGCGTCGATTTACCGCTGCCGGATTTTCCCAGAAGGAAAACCATTCCCTTTTCCGGAAATTTAAGAGATATTTTGTTAAGCGCCGTCACCGGAACGCCTTTTTTAGGCTTATACACCTTGCACAAGTCTATCGCTTCTAACATTTTATTTCAAACCTCCGCCCATTTGTATTATTAGTGTACTATGACAATTAGTACAGTTGTTATATTAGCACCGCCGGAAAGATTTGTCAATATAAAATTATGCAAAAAATGGCGGAACCGTTGTCATTGGCTCCGCCCTATTAAGCACTTCATGGTTCTCAGTTTATTTTACCGTACACATACTCCCAGAATTCCTGAGGAAGGTAATAATATGAGTCTCCGATGCTGCCGTAGTAATTATCCTCCGCTCCTGCGGAAAGTGATGTCCGCAATATAAGTACATCATTGAAAGCAATCTCAATATAAAGGTCTGCATCCAAAACGTGATTTTCAGGTACCTTGTTTGCCTCCATATCCCAGTTATTGAACATCGATATGATTTCCTTGATTTTTTCCTGAGACATAACATCTACCGTTGTTTTTTCAATTTCGTCATATATTCTAATACTCGAAATTTCCTCATTCTCAAACAGTGGATTTATTACGTACAGTGTCGGCGACTCGGCAGGCGACGGCTTCGCGGTTTCGGTTTGCTTATTCGGATTATGGCTTGTGCTCGTTCCTTTTGTACAGCCTGTGATAAATACAAGCGTGGCACATACTAATACTGCAGATAAAAAAATTTTTCTCATAAAAACTCCTAATCATTTAAAATTATTACATAATCGTCAATGCTGCTATATTCGACGTCCTCATCATATAATATATGCAGAACGGAATAACGCGTTGCAGGAAGATTATCCTCCAAAATCAGCATTTTCTCGGTAACCTCATAATTAAATATTCCAAGCTCTTGCATTTTATCCTGTAATTTAATATCGGCATTATTCAAATCTTCGGCTTTTACAGCAAAATCATCAAGAGCACCGATTCTTGGAGCACTGTAGGATACTATTTCGTTATTCCTGTTTATAAAAATACAGACTGTATCCCAAGTGTTGACACCGTAAATTTTCCTACTGTATATATAAGCCGTCAGTCCGGAATCCTCCGTATGATAGCTATCAATAAGCTGATATTTATCCGAATCCTCAATCTGCGATTTCAGATAATTATCGGCAATTTCCCGCTGCGAAAAATTATTAGCTGTTGTCTTCTCATTATTTTGGTTGAGCTTCATGTCATCTAACTTTGAAGGGTCAAAAAATCCGCATATCCCCTCCCCATTATGAAAATAAACTATCTCCGAAGCATTTGTCAATTTATTGTCGTACACATTTTCTGTTGGCAATGATGAAAGAAGCTGTGTTACGTTTCTGAACTTTGCCGAGGTATCGCCGCGCACAAGTCTGTAATTTGTGCCTCCGGTACTGCCGTATCTGCTCAAAACCCTGGTATCAGCATATGCCAAGGCATTTTGTATTGTATATCCCGCACCTATAGCACGGCAGAATTCCTCAATCATTATATAATTAGCCTCGGTACCAACGGTTTTTTCGTAACCGATTACACATCGAGCGCCCTTATTAAAAAATGCATTCACCATATTATCTGCTGACGTGCCTCACTCACCGACACTGCAAGCTCCCAAATATGCCAAATCTAAACCCGACAGACTTTTTGATGACAAATTATTAATATCACTATAGATTACTCTTGTTATTTCTTTGTTTCCGTCAACAGCACGCAAGCTTTGCTTTGATCCATGTGTATGTATAACAAATATATCCGAACTCTTGATATAAGATACCAACTGATTTTTGTCAAATTCCGTCCTCTTATATACATTTGCGTCGAGCTTGGACATCCAAGTATACGCAACAGTCTGCCAGCCCGTGCGATCGTATCCATCCGAATCCTTAATCCCGCACAAATTAATTCTGAGCTTACTCGTTATCGCCGCAGAAGCCGTGTTAGTTCCGAAAACACAAAGAACCGTAAGCAGCGAGATAATACCGATAAATATTTTCTTTTTCATATTGCAGTCCACTTTACTTATCTTTTTCACATTATACAGTAATCTTGTATAAGCGTCAATCAATATCTAACATCTAATATGTATTTTATCATAAATGATATAAACAAAAACCGCCCCGGCACATTCCTGCCGAAGCGGTTCACATTTTTTCATTCTATTTTTTCCAGATGAGGATAATACTTAAAAAGCGCGCGCGCAATTATCTCATCTCTCGTGACATAGGTGTTTTGCCACATGCGCGAATCGTAGGACACGTTGCGGTTATCGCCCATTACAAAATACGAGTTCTCGGGAACCGTAAATTCAGATGCGGACAGCACGTTCATCGGCGCCGCCAGATAATCCTCCGAAAGCCGCTCTCCGTTTACATAAACGCCTCCGCTGTCAATCAGTATTTCGTCGCCCGGAATACCGATTATACGTTTGACCAAGGTTTCCTTCTCTGTTCCCTCCGAAAAGCTGTGCTCGAAGATTACCACATCGCCCCGCTCCGGCTCGGAAAAAAGATAAGCGAGCCTGAGACCGATAAGACGGTCGTCAACCTTGAGAGTAGGGACCATTGACGTTGAAGGTATGTGAGCGTTAATTATCACAAATTTATTTATCGCCACGGCGACAATCAACGCCGACGCAATAATTATAAGATAACTGCAAAACTCCTTCGCAAGCCTGCGCCCCTTCTGCCCGTTTTCCTGCTCTTGCTCTACGGCGGCAGAACCGTTTCTTGCGGAGCCGATGATGTCCGTGTCGTCGGGATTCAGGAATTCATCCATATTTACTTCAATGAATTCGATTCCGCCGTCTGTATTGTCCCTTTGTGTACTGTCGTGCATGCGCTCCCTCTCGGTCGGTTATTTTACTGCTGTTCTGTCAGAAGACCCATAATCCTGTTGCTTCTCGCTATAAATTCGCTCATTCTCTCAGGATTAAGAGGCGCGTGGCTTATCAGCGCCAAATCGTAAAGCTGCTCGCAGAACATTCCGACATTGTCGCTGTCGGGATTGTCCAGAATATATTTGACGAGGCCGTTGTTCACATTGACAATGAGAGTTTCTCCGATTCCGCCGTACATGGACGAATCCATGCCCGCCATCCCGTACATCTTCATCATATCAGCCATACGCTTGGAATCCTCGTTTACGGTAATCATCGACGAGATATCGGCATTTTTGAGCTTCTCCGCCTGAACCTTGAGATTCTCGTTTTTCAGAGCCTTCTTAAAAATATCCGAAAGCTTGTCGGCGGTTTCCTTAAACGCCTCCTTACCGTCCTCGCTCTCCTCTTCCTTAAAGGTTGACGACAAATCGGAATCTATACTCAGGAACTTGACGTTTTCGTTCTTTTGTTCAAGATGCGTAATGAAGGGCTGGTCAATGCTGTGCTTAAGGATTACCGCATCCATTCCCTCGTCCTTGAACATCTTTATATACTGTCCCTGCTCGGTTTCGTCCTTTACATAGAAAACCGTGTTCTCATGCTTTTCCTTGTTCTCCTCAAGGCATTCGGGCAAGGTGAGATACTTGCCGTCAAGATTTTTGAAAAGAATATAGTCGTTCATCTTCTCGCAGAACTTGTCGTCCTTCAAGCAGCCGAACTTGATGAACGGGCTTATATCATCCCAGTATTTCTCGTAGCTTTCTTTCTCGGTCTTACACATTCCGGAAAGCTTGTCCGCAACCTTTTTGGTAATGTAATCGGAAATTTTCTTTACAAAACCGTCGTTCTGCAGAGCGCTTCTCGATACGTTGAGCGGAAGGTCGGGGCAGTCGATTACACCCTTCAAAAGCATAAGGAACTCCGGAATTACCTCCTTGATATTGTCCGCCACAAAGACCTGATTGTTGTAAAGCTTTATAACGCCCTCCGCAGACTCAAACTCAAGATTAATCTTGGGAAAATAAAGTATTCCCTTAAGGTTGAAGGGATAATCCATATTCAGATGAATCCAGAAAAGCGGCTCCTTGTAATCGCGGAAAACTCTCCTGTAAAATTCCTTGTATTCCTCCTCGGTGCAGTCGTTAGGATGCTTCGTCCAAAGCGGGGTTGTGTCGTTGAGCGCAACGGGACGCTTCTTTATCTTATAGCGCTCTCTCGCGGGAGAGGTTTCAACGGTTTTCTTGGTTCCGTCCTCCTCCTCGACCTCCTCGGTTTTTGCCTCCTCAATAACGGTTTCGATAATCGTATCGGTATCAAGAAGCTCGTCCTTCTCAATCATCTCCGTCTTTTCTTCGGTATCGTCGGCATTGTTAAGATAAATTTCATACGGCATAAAGGAGCAGTATTTCTCTATAACCTCCTTCGCTCTGTACTCGTTGGCGAACTCCGTGCAGTCGTCGTTAAGATAAAGCGTGACCGTGGTGCCGACCTCGGTCTTGTCCCCGTCAGCCATATCGTATTCTGTTCCGCCGTCGCATTCCCAGTGAACCGGTACGGCGTCCTCCCTATATGACAGCGTATCAATCGCAACCTTCTCGGCAACCATAAACGCCGAGTAAAAGCCGAGACCGAAATGTCCTATAATCTGGTCCTCGTTGGCTTTGTCCTTGTATTTTTCAAGAAAAGCCTCCGCTCCCGAAAAAGCAATCTGGTTGATATACTCATTAACCTCTTCGGCGCTCATTCCGAGTCCGTTGTCGGTGAATTTAATCGTTCTGTCCTTTGAGCTTACCTCCACCTTAATCATGGGCTTAACGTCCTCGGGAATATCGTACTCTCCCATCATGTCAAGCTTCTTAAGCTTTGTGATTGCGTCGCAGCCGTTTGAAATCAATTCCCTGAAAAAAATATCGTGGTCCGAATACATCCACTTCTTTATAATAGGGAAAATATTCTCGCTGTTTATTGAAAGATTACCGTGTTCGTTTGCCATTTTCTGATTCCTCCTATAGCTTTTTTACATTATAACCATAGTAATACTAAAAAATAATAAAGTCAAGAGAAAATTAGCACTCAATCAAGTTGAGTGCTAACAAAATATTTTCCGAATATATCATAAAGCCGTCCGCTGCCCGAAGCCACATTCTTCATCTCAAGCTTTTCATACTCGCCCTCGTTGAATTCCGTTTCGATATTTTTCACAAAATCGGCATACAGCTCGGAAAACGCCTCCGTCCTTCTTGACAGTATAATATCGGCGCAGCGCTTTTCATAATTGCTTTCGATATTATCGTTTATACATTTTATAATGTAATAGCCGTACTCTGTCTCCACAAGCCCGCTTATGCTTCCCATCTCAAGCGCGAAAGCGGCTTTCTCAAATTCCGCGTCCCTTTCGCCGCTTCCGAATTGCAGGGAATACTCCGAATCGTCACTGTACTCTCTTGCAAGCGCCGCAAAATCACCCTCTGAGATGAGTGAAAGCAGCGACTCGGCAAACGCCTTTTTGGATTTATATTCCGAATCGGGCAGTCTTACCGTCTCGCCGTCCTCGGAAAAAGTCACTGTGCTTACAAAAATATACTGAACGTCAACAACTCTCGCCTCGTCGGCGCTGACCTCGGTATCGACATCGGAGGTTGCCTCATAAAATACCTTTTCCGCCAGAAGCAAATCCCCGTAAAATTCTCTTACGGTTTCAATATCAAACTCCGCAGTTTTCGTCCCCTGCGGCAGAGTCGCCCAATACTCGCGCGCCGCCTCGTCAAGCTTCGCTGCCTCAGCCTCCGATACGGCGACATTCTCTTTCTCGGCCATCAGCTTAAGATATTTAAGATGAAGAAGGGTATCCTTCACCGAAGTTTTTACATACTCCTGCGCCGTCACTCCGCCAATCGACTCTTCCCATACTCCCGAATCAAAAAGCCGTTCGTAGGAATAGCTCATCTCCGATAAAAGAAGCATGGCAGAATCCATGCCTATTTTATCCCCGTTCACCTTTGCAACAGTATCCTGCCCGAACCCCGTCGTAAGTCTGAAAGCGCAGCCCGTCAACATGGCAGCAGCGCACACAGCCGCCGCAAACAGAATTATTTTACGCTTCCACATACAAATACCTTCCGTCCGGCAGGGCAAACACCTCAAGCGCCTCGGTCACGTCCCCGTAATCGCTTGTGTCAACACCCTCGTCCTTCATATATTCTTCAAGCTCCTTTCGGCTGTCAAATACCTCTGCCATGCAGTCCTCAAGAAACTCCCTCGCCTCCGCGGTATTTTCCGCCACGCGTTCGGAAAAAAGCCTTTCCTGATTCTCATAAAAAAATTTCACGCAAACGCTGTCTATTTTGCCCATAAAAATTTTCCTTTCCCGATAACATTTCCGCCGGACGGAGCCTTATTTAAAATAACGTTTTAAGCTCCTGCATAAGCCTTGCGACGGGAAGCCCGACAACATTGTTATAATCCCCGTCAATCCCCGTAACATACTCCGCGAAGCGTCCCTGTATTCCGTATGCTCCCGCCTTGTCCATGCATTCTCCGGTTCCGATATACTCCCATATCTCCGCATCAGTCATATCGCACACTCTCACCTGAGTTTTCTCCGCGAAGCTTTTTTGTATATTCTTATATATTATTGTAACCCCTGTGTATACATAATGGCAACCGTTTCTTAATCCGGAAATCATATTAAAAGCATCCTGTTCGTCAAACGGCTTTCCGAGAATCCGGCCTTTATTTACAACAACCGTATCCGCACCGATTACAACAGCCTCGCCGTCACCCTGCTCCGCCAAAATAGCGGCAACCTCTCCCGCCTTGTCCGCGGAAAGCTGCATAACTATTCTGTCCGGTTCCGTTTCCTTTATGATTTCTTTGCCCTTTGACGGCACAATTTCAAATTTCACGCCCACCTGCTCTAAAAGCTCCCTGCGGCGGGGGGACGCCGACGCGAGTATTATTTTTGATTCTCTTAAACTTACGCTCATCTTGCCTCTCCCGTTCTGATAATCTCGTCCGCCGTCACGTCAACTCCCCGCGGCTCAACCGGAGTAGAAAACACAATCTGTGTGCTGGTGCGCCCGAATTTCTGAAGCTGTCCTATGAAGGAATCCAACTCCACCGTGTCGGAAAAAGCCACCTTTATCAGCATGGAGAAATCGCCCGTCACACAGTTGCACTCAAGCACATTGGGACATGAGCGCACAAACGGATAGAATTCCGGCTTCTGCGCAGGTATTATTTCAAGATTGATGAACGCCGTTATATGGTAGCCGAGCTTTGTCTGGTTTATTTTCGCCTCGTAGCCCGATATTATGTTCTCCTTCTCCAGACGCTCTATTCTTGCCGACACCGCGGGCGATGACAAAAAAACATGCTCCGCAAGCGACTTTAACGGAATGCGCGCGTTGCCCTGAAGAAGCGTGATTATCTTTTTATCTATTTCATCCATATTTTTCCTCCCGGAATGTAAAAAAAGGCAATCACAGATAGCTCTGCAACTGTCTCCATCGACATAAATCATCAAGTTGTGCTAATTTTACATTATTTTTTTTTGAAAATCAAGTATTATTTTTAATTTTTTAAGGAATAACTTTTATTAATCATATCTCATCAACCCTTGACAAACCGGCTTATAAAGCATATTCTTTAAATAGAAAATGGAGGTGTTTATATGGCACTTAAGGATAATTGGAAGGATACGGGCAAAGAACTGGGACACGCTTTCGGCGCGCTCGGCAAAACTCTCGTCAAAACGGCAAAATACGCTGTTGACCAGGTGGAGGACTGGGCGAATGGATCGGACAATTCCGCCGGTCAAAACAGCAATGCCGACAGCTGCGTCAACGACGACAGTAACGGCAGCAATGCATAAAACTCAAACCTACAAGAACAAAAATCAGTCCCACCCCGGACAAAAGGAGCTTATATGGATAATTATGAAGATTACGCCGAGGATACGGTAACACTCACCCTCGAGGATGATACCGAGGTAGAATGCGCCATCATATCAATATATGAGGCGGGCGGAAAGGATTACATCGCCCTGCTGCCGCTCGGCGGCAATGAAGAGAGCGAGGGCGAGGTTTATATCTACAGATATATCGAGGACGAAAACGGAGAGCCCTCTCTTGAGAACATCGAGGACGACGCCGAATATGAAATGGCAGCCGACGCTTTTGACGAACAGCTTGACGAAGAGGCGTTTGAGGAGCTCATAGACGGAGAAGATTTATAAAGTACGACAGCCGCTGTAATTCAGCGGCTGTTTTATTTTGAGTTTATTTCATTTTCAGATTCCCCAGTACATGGGTAAAATGCACAATCAAAAAGACGCTTCCCGCCACTGTAAGTATTATGTTTTTTCGCCACAAACCGATAAAAACGTAATACAGCGGCGGAAGTAAAACTATAAAGAACATCATCACGAAAATGCTTTGGTGCCCCGTAAAATACAATGCCCATCCGAAAAAATTCAGCAACAGAACAGCTGCCGCCAATAAGAAAAATACCGTCTCGGTTTTTCCGTTTACCGAAAACAGCACCGCGTTTTTATGTACTACAAACGTCATCAAAGCAACGCACAATGAACCGAGGATTTTCTCGCATGTATCAAGAAGCGCCGAGGATTCCCGCATATTCATAATAGGATTTGTTTCCAGTCTGAATAACGGCATCACCATATACGGAATTTCCTGAATCGCAAATAATACCAATCCCAATATCCAGAATCCCAAGTACTGATTTTCGAATATTTTTAACCATTTAACCATTTCCGTCACCCTTAGGCATTGTAACACAATATAAAAAAGATAACAATCTCACATTTACCGATTGTTTTCAAAACGTATCTGAGTGGGTGTGCGTCCGTAGTATTCCCGTATTTTTTTGCTCATATCGTTTGCGCAGCAGAAACCCGTGTTGCAGGAGATGTCTGCGAATTTCATATTGGTATGGCAAATCAGCTCGTAAGCTCTCGTGCAGCGGATATGCGAAAGGTACTCGCGGGGCGACATTCCCGTCTCCGATTTAAAAGCGTGCGCAAGGTAGCCCTCGCTTATGAAATTTTCTTTGGCAAGACTCGAAATTTTTATATTGTCGGCATAGTTGCTCTCAATATAGAAGCGTACTGTATCCGAGAGACGTTTGGCGGAATTGGCGGCGTTTTTTGCCTGCGGTCGGACCTCTTCATAAAACGCGGAAATGACGTTTAACGCCGCGCTCAGCTCAGCGTATATATTGCCGCCGTTTTCAAATATATCCTTCATTTTTTCAAATCCGCCGTATAGCTGCGGCGCGTTTCTCAAAATAATATACCCGCTCCTGCTTATATCCGTAAGCATCGCGAAAAGGTCGGGACGGACTAACTGCTTTTCCAGCTCCCACGGGTTAATAAACGCGACAAACCGCTTATAATCAATACCGCTTTTCATTCTGATGGTATGATGTTTGCGGCTTTTTATAAGAAGGCTGTCGCCGTCCGAAAGACAAAACGGCTCGTCGCCGTTTATGACCTCAAGCCGTCCGCTTACAAGATATATAAGTTCGCATGAGGTATGCATATGACTCACGCCGTTAATCGGATTTTCATAATATCCCGTATGTTCGATTATAGCCATAAATATCACCAGCTTCCATCATAACACTTAAATGAGAAACACACAACCGCAATACAGCAGATTTTCTATATAAAGAAGCAGATTATATAATGTATTTTCCTGTGTTTATATTAAAATAACTGTAATAATCTTTATAAGGAGGACTGCTGATGAACATCAGAAAACTTATAGCTCTTGCTGTATGCGCGGCAACTCTGCTATGCTGCTTTTCGGGCTGCTCCGAAAAAACACCGCAAAAAGAAACGGAGGAAACAAATATGCAGACAGCCGGCGAAAACAAGGACGAAACTACCGCCGAAAGCGAAACCCAAAAAGAGATACCCTTTGCCACGGTCAATACCTCTTACAAAGCCGTAAAGGTTGACGGAAATACCGTAAACATGGATGAGGGTACGGTATACAGAGGCATCGGCACTGTTACGGGAAACAATTCATCCCGTCTTCTTATGGATTACAAAACCGAAAATCCCGATGCGTACTGGGAGATTATGAATCTGCTGTTCAAGCCGGACTACGGCGCGGGACTTACGCACATTAAAATAGAATTCGGTTCGGACGTAAACTCATCCTCGGGAACCGAGCCGTCGATTATGCGTTACGAGGACGAGGAGGCTGACGTTACAAGGGGCGCGGGCTTTATGTTTGCCGCGGACGCTCTCACAATAAATCCCGACATAACGGTTGATTTGCTCCGCTGGGGTGAGCCCAAATGGGTTACCGACGCGTTCAATGAAGGTGACGAGGCAGGCTATGCCGCCCGCTATAAATGGTACAAATCCGCTCTGGACGGCGCTTACGATACATACGGAATGAAATTTACCCATATAAGCGCGGATATGAACGAAGCCGATACAATTGACACGGACTGGATTATTTATTTAGCGGAGCATCTTGAAAACGAAACAGACGAGCGCTACGATTACGGAGAAATAAAAATTGTCGCTTCGGACGAGATAGGCACATGGAAAATTGCCGACGAAATGCTCGCGAACGAAAAGCTCAGAGATTCCGTTGACATTCTTGCCGAGCATTACAACACATGGGCAAGCGCAAGCGCCAAAAAGCTTAACAAAGAAAACGGCAAGGAAATCTGGTATACCGAAGGCGTCGCCTCCACGAATATTGCCAAGCTCGCCGTAACAAGCAACGGCAGCGGTCTCAACGGCACTAACGGCGCGCTTGACGTATGCAACAGAATCATAAACGGCTATTACAACGGCAAAATGACAATGTATGAGTATCAGCCGGCAGCGGCGGCGTATTATTCGGGCGCAAAATTTTTTCCCAAGTCCCTGTTGAACGCGCAGACCCCGTGGAGCGGATACTACGAAGCGGACTGCGGAATATGGACATCTGCGCACTTTACGCATTTTATCGAAAACGGCTGGCGCTATATTGACAGCGCGTGCTACGGCGACGGCAAGGAAAACCACGCCGTTTCCGAAACCACGAACAATTATATGGCAGTTACGAATCCCGAAACCGGAGATTACTCGATTATCATATGCAACGACAGCGATACGCAGAGAAATTACACCTTTACGCTCGAAAATATGAAGCTTGCGGATTCGCCCTTCACGGTATGGGAAACAAGAGGTCCCGACGACGGTCAGGCTTACGACGCGAACTATTTCAAAAATATCGGAACCTACCGTCCGGTTGAAACCGACGGAAAATATTCGAACTCAATCGAGGTAAAGCCTTATTCGATTGTCACGGTTACGACGCTTGAGCGTACCGCCGACGTTTCCGTTTACAACTGCGGCTATAAGGACACTCCTCTTGACATTGATTACAGCGACGATTTTGAGTATTCCGACGACTTTCTTGCTTCAAGAGGAAACGCGCCGCTCTTTACAACGGATTACGGCGGAGCGTTTGAGGTTTACGACGATAACGGCAATAAGGTGCTTATGCAGATGATTAATTCCGAGAACAAGCCTACCGACTGGAGATTCAGGGACACTCCCAATCCAATCACCTCTCTCGGAGACGACCGTTGGAGCAATTATTCCGCCGAAATCGATTTCAAATTCGCGGACAGCTCCTCAGACAACTATATTTTGTTCGGAAGCCGCTATCTCACGGCGGAGCTGAACGCAGGCACAGCTGAAAACGGATACGGCATAAGGATTTATCCCGACGGAAAATGGGAGCTTAGAAAGAATTCCCGCACGGTTATAGACGGCAGCATTGACGGTTTTGACAATACTGTATGGCACACCGTAAATATTACCGCAGTCGGAAACGTAATAACGGCGTCAATCGACCGGAACGTACTGCATGAGTACACCGACGAGGAAGCGTATAACCATTCCGGGCGTGTTTGTATCGGCAGCAATCTTTACAATAATATTTTTGACAACCTCAGGGTATCCGCGGCAGGAGGCAATAATGTCGTTACCAGAGTGGACGACCATGACGCGCGCGTGACTTATTCGGGCGATTGGGAAAGAACGGTTCCCGACGGATACGTACACTTCAACCGCACCCGCTCGGAGGCTTCGGTAAGTGAAGACGGTTCCGGCGCAAAGAGCCTTGAATTCTCTTTTGAGGGAAATCATTTCGCATTAATCGGACAGACAAAGACAGCGTCGTTTGAGGTATATATCGACGGCGAGCTTTTTGAAACCGCAAGCGTCACGAAAGCCTCTGCGGCAAGACAGTGCTATTACACTGCCGATGTCACGGAAGGCTCTCACGATGTGAAAATCGTGGTTACCGACGGAGATTTTTTCCTTGATGTGATTGAGTATTAATTTCAGAAAATAACAGACGGGAGCGACGCATCCGATAAACGGTACGGCGCTCCCGCCTTTATTTTACAGAGCTCTCAAAATCGAATCTAAAACCCGTAATAATCCTCAATGGCGGCGGCTGTGTCCGTATGAATAAAGTCTTTATGGCTTGTCCCGCCGCCGGAGTCTGCAAAGATTTTGTCAAGGCTCGCGTAAAGCATCTGCATCTTTATCGGCTTGGTAAGATAAATGTCCATGCCGTATCTTGCCGCCGACTCCTTTTCTCCGCCGAAGGGATTTGCGCTCATTGCGGCTATGGGAATGCTCTTTGAATCTGCCCTGCCGCTTTGCCTTATTTCCCTTGCCGCCTCCAACCCATTTTTGACCGGCATCTGAATATCCATGAGTATCGCGTCATAATAACCGATTGGGCTGTCAAGATACTTTTTCACCGCCTTCTGTCCGTCGGTAGCCATATCTACTTCAATATTCGCCCATTTAAGCTGCCTTGACGCTATATCAAGATTTGTAAGATTATCGTCGGCGATAAGGACTCTCCGTCCTCCGAAATCGTATTTTGCTGAAATATTCACCGAATTCGCCTGATAATTGCGGTTCTTTATTTTGTATGCGAAATCAATCTCAACGGCAAATTCCGTTCCCTCTCCGATCCGGCTCTGTGCCTCAATGCTTCCGCCCATAAGCTTTACAAGACTTCTGCAAATAGACAGTCCCAAGCCGGTGCCGTCACTATTTTGGCGCGCTTTGCTCTTTCTTTCGCATTCAAACGGCTCGTACATTTTCTTCATGAACTCGGAACTCATTCCTATGCCGTCGTCCATAACCCTGAAGCACACTCGCACCCTTTCACCGTCACGCGCCGTTTCGTCTGCATGGAACTGCACACGTCCGCCCTCTTCGGTAAATTTTATGGCATTTGAAATAAGATTGACAAGCACCTGCTTCAGCCTCACGCTGTCGCCAATCAGTAAAATATCCGGGGAAACCTTTTTCTTTATAGTAAACGTAATCTTTTTGTTGGCAGCCTGAACATACATAAGAGAATTTATGCTTCTGATTATTTCCATCAGATTAAAGGGCTCCTCAATCAATTCCAGTCTGTCGCTCTCTATTTTGGAAATGTCGAGAATATCCGAAAGCATTTCAAGCATATAATCCGCAGAGGTCGCGATTTTGTTCAGGCAGTACGAAACCTCCTTCGGGTCGTTTACGCAGGTTCCGGCTATATCGACCATACCGATCAACGCGTTCATCGGAGTTCTGAAATCATGTGAAAATTTGGACAGAAACCTTGTTTTGGCCTCGTTCGCGGATATGGAATCGGCAAGTTCCATATCGGTTTTTATATATTTGTAATATATAACGGCAAAAGGAATTCCGAGTATAAGAAAAAAGACCAGTTCCGATATGATTTTATAAATCATAAAACCGGATTCCTTTAACATCGGACCTGTTTTATTGATTACAAGAATATAATAACCGACGTTTGCAGACGTAGCTCCGACAGCGGAATATGCAACGGCGTATCTGTCCCGCCCCTTTTTTATCATCATATTTCCGCGCTCCGAGGTTTTTGTACGTTCACCCGCGTTAATAATTTTGTATTCGCCGGGCTCGCCTGTAATATCAATCCCGTCACCGCCCTGTTTTCCGTCAAGCCTCACAGCCTCATATCCGTCTTTGCGGACAAAATATACAGCGTCGGCACTGTCGGGTATCAGCAGGCTTACGTTTTTGCCAAGACTTTCCGCCGTATATATTCCAACCGTCATAATCTTTCTTCCGTCCGAAAGCTCGTCCACACAGTAGAGCGCGCACTCACTTGTCCCGTCCTTATCCATATCGGTATCCGCCACGCCGTTCTCTGTATCAAAAAGTTCTTCCGCTATGTCCGGCGTTTCATAAACATATTCGCCGTCCGAACCGAAATAGCCCTTATCCTGTTCCGCAACGTAAATGCGCATATTATTGGCTTTTTCAAAATATTTAAGATTGCGCGCAAGCTGCGCTTTGTCATCATATATGTATTTGACCTGAGTTTCCGTGAAAATTTTAAGATTTGCAAGCTCCATCTGAAGCAGATTCGTTACCGTATCCGAAATACTGTCCGAAATCTCCAGCGAATGATTTATGGAACGGTTCAGAAATCTTATATTATCGTAATTGTATGTCACTATAACGGCTGCCACGGCCACGGCAAAATATACAGTAACAAACATCTTGATTTTCAAGCTCTTTTTAGGCATAAAAAATCCCCCTTTATCCTATTACACATTACATAGTGGCAGCTATAATAATGATATAACAGGGTAAATGGGGACATCAATATACTTTAAATTCATAATTTCGACAAAAACTTACATATTATTTATCTAAATCCTTTATAACACGAAGTGCCGGCAGCGCGTTTCCGCCGTAATCAAAGAGCGCCTGATTCGCCCACTCGTTGCCTCCCGGACCTTTCTCTCCCGTATACTCAAGAGCGGCGGGAGTCGCCCACTCCGAGCCTTTTACCGGAATCCACGCGGGCTCCCAGTAGAAAAAGCCTCTGCCGTGTCCGTCCGGAACCTCGTCTATTATTTTAAACAAATCCTTTAAAAAGTCACACTGACCTTCCGCGGTCATGGGATGCTCAATCTTTGCGGCAAGCTCCGGCTTCGTTGCCATTCCCTTGCGCTCGCTTGGCTTAAGCCCCTCGTATGAGGCGTAATCCTCCATTGTAAATCCCATGGAAACCTCGGCAATCACCAAGTCCTTACCGTATCGCACGGCTATGTCGTCCATATTGTTTTTGAGCGACTCCATAGTGCCGTGCCAGAACGGATAATAGGATAATCCGATTATGTCAAAATCCTCTCCGCGCTTTATATAATTGTCAAACCACTCACGGTAGAGGTCGTTGCGTCCGCCGTTGTCAAGATGAATCATTATTTTCATCGAGGAATCAACGCTTCTTGCCGCTCTTATCCCGGCGCTTATGAAACGCGCAATATTGTCATACTCCGGTTTACTGCCGTAGGGCCACATAAGCCCGTTGGTAACCTCGTTACCGATTTGAACCATATCAGGCATAACGCCTGACTGCCCCAGATTTTTAAGCGTGTCCGCAGTATAATCGTACACCGCCTTCTCCAGTTCGTCAACCGTTTTGTTCTGCCATGCCTTAGGAAGTATCTGCTTGCCGGGGTCTGCCCAGAAATCGCTGTAATGATAGTCAAGCAGAATCTTCATGCCGTGCGCCTTTGCTCTTTTCGCAAGCTCCGTAACCGCACACAGGTCGTTGGTTCCCGCTCCGTAGGGCGTCCCGTCGGGCGCGTAAGGGTCGTTCCAGAGTCTGAGCCGGACATAATTTATTCCGTAATCGGCAAGAATCCCGTAAAGCTCACGCTCCCTGCCTCCGTCGTAAAATTTTCCTCCCGCCTTCTCGACCTCAAGAAGCGTGGATATGTCCGCTCCCTTGATATACTCCATTTTTGCCTCCTAACATTCCCGCGAGCCTCTGCCGCCCCGTTAATTTCAGTCAAATTCGGTGAATCTTTTGTACATTGCCCCGTAACGGAATCTCGCCATCTCATTCTTGGCAAGAACGTCCTCCTCCGTGCCGGTGTACTGGCAGCGGATGCAATAGTACTCCTTTTTGTCCTTATCGTAAAACATATCAATATCCAAATCCCTCATAAAACAGGACGGACATCTGAAATTCAGTTTTCCCTTTCCAGCTTGAGCCATGTTGTAAATACCTCCTTATCCGACAGCTTCGATGTGTATCCCAATGTAAACATGGGTGAAAACGCGTAACCCTCGCGGATATAGCCTGTTTTGACTCTGCCCTCGGCCTGTAAACTGACTTTGGTTTTGATGGGCGGAACAACAGCCGTCACGGCATCCGCGTCTTCAAGCGATTCCTCCCTGCATTTATACTCGTAATCCAGATTTATGTCTTCTTTGCCCACACAGGAAAGCTTTATATCCGACATATCCTCTGTATATTCTGTAGTGCCGTAGCACGCAACCATATACTCGTTGATGTCCACCTCGGCGTCGGGATTGCTCATTTCAAGAATTCTGCGCTCGGTTCTGATTGCTCCGCTTCCCTCGGCAAAAATAATCCTTGTCTGAAGCTTAACCGTCAAATCGGAAAATTCTATATCAACGGGATCAAGCGTGAGAATCCTCTCGCTTCCCTCCTGAGAGAAATGTGCTTTGGTTCTGCACTGGCAGAGGTCAACCTCCTCGCCCTTGTACGTAATTTTGGCGCTTCTTACCGTACCCTCGCCCGCATAGTGCGTAAAATAGCCCGCGCGGTATTTTTCCTGAATGAGGAAGGGATACGACGCGTCCTGAATATGCGGCGTTCCGATACCTACCGGCCATTCAAGCTTCGCCGCATACGGTCTCAAATCCACTATCGCTCCGCCCTGGTCCATATTGACACAGGCTCTCATATAGGGGTCGCAATACCAGAAAAGCTGCTTGTCTGAGCCGTAGAGTATGTCCCTCCAGAGCGCGCATTCCGGCTCGGTATAGGACTTTTTCTCCCTGTAGTAATCTGCGAATTCCGACATTGTCATATCGACGAGCTTGCCCTCTTTTTTGAGCTTGCCGTAATAAGCGCAGCCGTCCTCGTAGGATTTCTTGAGAAGCTCATAGGGTGCCTCCCAGCGTCCCATTTTGTTCATCCAGCCCGGTCCCACGAACATCATATTGTAAGCATAGCCGTTGTTGTATTTCTCAAGCGAACGGTACTGGTCTATAAGATTGTAAAGATAGGGATAATCCCATGTCTTGCTGTCGTAAATCATTCCGCGGAGGACGTTCTGGGGATGTGTTCCGAAATTGGAGCCGTTGCCGTCATAGCAGGCTATCAAATCCCTTGAAAGGTGCGGAATCGCCACAATGCCGCTGTCCTCCTCCTCGTTTGCGGCAGGCGCGTGCGTGTTCTGCTTGGAAGGAATCCACGGCGCCCACGGACCGCCGTCCATGAACGTATACCACGAATTATTGCATGTATGGTATGCCTTCGGGCCTTCCTCCCAGCAGGTTGCAACCGCACACTTAACGGAGGGGTATTTTGATTTAATATAATTGGTAAGCTCCGCGTCCATATAATATGAGCCTGTCGATTCAGGGTAAAAACCGAACACCTCACGGAACTTTCCAAACACGTCGTCAACTATTGACATCTTGTCTTCCATTGAAAACATCCAGATGCAGAAATCCTTTGTTTTGTACTTCTCACGAAATTCCTTGCAGGGCAGACCGAGAAGCGTAAGACCTATCTCGTCGCCGAATTCCTCGTGATGAGCCTTGGCAAGCGAAATCGCCTCCTCATTGAAAAGGCTGGCATAGGTCATTTGAATAGTAGTTTTAAGTCCGTTCTTATGCGCGCATTCCTGCTGTGTCTTGAAAATATCAAGCGACTCGGTCAGAAGGCTCTTTCTTCCAATGTCCTCCTCCCTTCCCTGCCCCGTAACCTTTTCGGCGTACTCGGGGACCATCTCGGGACGGTGAATGATATTAACAACAAACTTATCCATTTTATTTCTCCCTACTTTATATTATTTTTAAAGAACGCTCCGCGCGTTCCGACAAGACTGCGCCGCGCAAGTTGCGCAATCGGTTGTTCATAAAACGAGTTTAGCATTATAAAAATCAAATGTCAACAGTCTTTTTTATTTTGTGGAATCCTTAATGGCTATATCATAGCCAAGCAGCGTCCGGTGGTTTACCTCTTTGCCCTCAATATAATTCATAAGTATCCTGCACGCCTCGCGCCCCACCGTGGCGGTGTCAAAATTAAGCGCGGTAATTGAGGGAATTCCCTTTTCAAGCTGAGGGCTGTTAAAAAACGAGGCAATCTTCACATCCGACGGAATTTCTGCGCCGTCTTTTTTGAGTTTATTGATAGCATTAACACAAATCGAATCATCCATACACACAATACACTGAACTTTTCGCATCATAAGGCTGTCCACCGCCTTGTCCAGTCTGAAGCCGGGTTCCGCGTCAAGAAAAATATTATCCTCGTCAACCTCAAGTCCTGCCTCAATAAAAGCCTCCCTGTACCCTTTCAGCCTTTGTCCCGTGACCGTATGCGCGCTGCTGCCGCCAATCAGGCCAATTCTCCGTATGCCCTTCATTATGAGAAGAGATACCAGCTCCCGGCAGGCACTGCAATGGTCGTTGTCAATCTGAACCACGCACTCATTTTCCACGGTTCCTATTGCCACGAAGGGCATTCCCTGATTCAAAAGATATTCCACCGCAAGGTCGTTTTCCATGGTGCGCCCCAAAATAACGCCGTCAACCTTGTGGTTCGTAACCGCGCGCTCCAGCTGACTTATGTCGTTTTCGGAAACCATCGACACAAGAATATCGTATTGCAGAGGTGAAGCCATCTCAGCAATCCCTATAAGGCATTTCTGAAAAAACGGCAAATCCGCGCTGCCGTAATCTCCCGGAATCACCCAGCCGATATTATAGGTCTTGGACTGTGCAAGTCCTTTGGCTATTGCGCTCGGTGTGTAATTGTGCTGATTGATGAAATCAAGCACCTTGTCCCTTGTGGCGTTTCCTATGCGTCCCTTCCCGGAAATAGCCCTTGACACCGTGGTCTTGGACACTCCCAACGCTTCCGCGACATCGCCTATCGTCATTTTGTCCGCACTTTTATTATCTCCGATATCAGAATCCATTTTTATCACGTTCCCAAAAGTTCCTCTTTACCTTCCGCGATTTATGTGTTACAATAAATGCGCAATCGGTTGTTCTTGATGCTATTATCATAACAACAAATCGCGAAAATATCAAGTATTTTAATCGGGAAAAATTTATGCAGAACAAAATTTTATTCGGTGCTGCCTACTACGATGAATATATGCCGTATGACAGAATCGAAACGGATTTTAAAATGATGAAATCCGCGGGAATGAACACTGTCCGCATTGCGGAATCAACCTGGAGCACGCTTGAGCCTCAGGAGGGCGAATTTGATTTTACCCATATCGAGCGTATGCTCTCCAATGCCGAGCGCTTCGGAATCGGCGTGATTGTCGGTACGCCCACCTATGCCGTTCCCACATGGCTTGTCCGCAAGCATCCCGGCGTGCTCGCCGTCACCTCGTGCGGACGCAATCTGTACGGTCCGAGACAGAACATGGATATTACCGATAAAAACTATCTTTTTTACGCCGAGCGCGTAATACGGAAGCTTATGGAGTATGTAAGCAAACGCCCTTGCGTAATCGGATATCAGATTGACAACGAGACAAAATATTACGACACCTCCGGTCCGGAGGTACAGAGTTCTTTTATAGAATATATCAAGGCGAAATTTCCGGATATCGGCGATTTCAACCGTGAATTCGGTCTGGACTACTGGAGCAACCGCATCAATTCATGGGAGGATTTTCCCGATGTGCGCGGAACGATAAACGGCAGTCTGCGAGCCGAATTCCATAAATTCAGGCGCGGTCTTGTAACCGATTTTTTCAACTGGCAGATAGGTATTGCAGACGAATACAGACGGCCCGAACAGTTTATCACCCACAATTTCGATTATTCATGGAACGGCTTCTCTCACGGAATGCAAAGCGACGTCAACCAGTTCCGGGCATCGGAGCGCTTTACGGTAGCGGGTACGGACATTTACCATCCTTCAGCCGGAAGCCTCACGGGAGAGGAAATAGCCTTCGGCGGCGCGCTTATGCGCAACCTTAAGCCGGAGGTGCGCAACTATCTTGTCCTTGAAACCCAGGCGCAGGGCAACCCCGGATGGCTGCCGTACAAGGGACAGCTCAGACTTCAGGCGTACAGCCATATTGCCTCCGGCGCAAACAGCGTTATGTACTGGCACTGGCATTCCATACACAACGCAATCGAAAGCTATTGGAAGGGCGTTTTAAGCCACAATCTTAAAGAAAACGAAACCTACAGAGAGGCATGCGTTATCGGCAGGGAGCTTGAAGCAATAGGCGGCAGAATAGCCAACCTGCGCAAGTCTCCCGACATTGCCGTTATGGTAAACAACGAATCCCTGACCGGGCTTTCTGAGTTTCCCATAGACAAAAGCTGCGGCTACAACGACATTGTGCTTTGGATTTGCGGCGCGTTATACAGATTAAACGCCGAATACGACGTAATCCCTCAGGAATCGGACGCCGAAAGGCTTTCCAAGTACAAAATGATTATCGCACCCGCCATGTACAGCGCAACGGAAGAATCTCTTTCGCGGCTGAAGGCTTACGTACATGAGGGAGGACATCTTGTGATGACCTTCAAAAGCGCGTTTTGCGACGAATATCTCAAAATATATCATGACGACCAGCCACATATGCTGACGGAGTGCTTCGGAATGACCTACGACCGCTTCACGGACGGAAAAAACGTAAGACTCGCGGCAACAAGCTTTAGAGCCGACGGCACGGACGTAAAATATTTCACGGAGCTTTTACAGCCCTCCTCCGCCAAGGTTCTTGCCCGCTATGATACGGATGCTTACGGCGAGTGCGCCGCCGTTACCGCCAATTCCTACGGAGCGGGCAGAGCGGTTTATATCGGTTGCTTTTTTGAACGTGATGCACTTATGCGGCTTCTCAAAGCCGAATGCCCTGAGGCGGGAATAAGCCTGCCGGATACATCCTATCCCATTGTGCTTCGCACCGGAACGAACGGCTTTGGAAATAATATTGCTTATTATATGAACTATTCCGGCAGCACGCAAAGCTTTACCGCCCAATACGGAGGCACAGATATACTGACGGGCAAAAAACTGTCAAAAGGTGATTCCCTGACGCTTGAGCCATGGGATCTGGTTATTATAGAAGCTTAAATTAAATTACAATATAATTCATAATGGAGGTTTAAAATGAGATTTAAGAAATTAATCCCACTTGCGCTTGCACTCCTTGCGCTCTGCACCGCATGCGGAAAAAAGGATGACAATCAGGTAAAAGTCACTCTCTCCGACGCGCCGTCGGGAATTTTTGTCGAAAAGGTTGACGGACTTTCCGACGACTTTATGCTCGGCTGCGACGTTTCCAGCCTTATTTCGGAGGAAAAGAGCGGCGTTGTCTACTACAATGACAAGGGCGAGGAGCAGGATCTTTTGCTCACACTCGCCGAAAACGGCGTAAACACCATACGAATCCGTGTATGGAACGACCCTTATGACGCAAACGGCAAGGGATACGGCGGCGGCAACAATGATGTCGATACCGCAATAGAAATAGGAAAAAGAGCGACACAATACGGCATGGGCTGCATAATCGACTTCCATTATTCCGATTTCTGGGCGGACCCCGCAAAGCAGATGGCTCCTAAAGCATGGGCAGATATGGATATTGACGCGAAACGTGAAGCGCTCTATAACTTTACATACGATTCCCTCAAAAAAATACTGGATGCCGGCGTAAACGTGAAAATGGTACAGATTGGCAATGAAACCACAACAGGCATGAGCGGCGAAACCAAAACAAGCTCCATATGCAAGCTTATAATTTCGGGAAGTGAAGCTGTCAGAAAGCTTCAGGAAGAATATGAAAAGGATATTCTCATAGCTATTCATCTGACAAACCCCGAAAGCTCCGACAACTACTTATCATTTGCGCAGATTTTAAAAGAATTCAAAGTTGATTACGATGTTTTCGGCACCTCTTACTATCCGTACTGGCACGGAACTCTTGACAACCTTACAGAGGTTCTCAAGACAATTGCAGACAAATACGACAAAAAGGCAATGGTGCTTGAGGTTTCATACGCATACACATATGATGAGGGCGACGGCTTCGGCAACAGCATAGGCGAGGGCATGACAACAGCTCTCTTCCCCTATGCCGTAACCGTTCAGGGACAGGCAGACTGCGTAAGAGACGTAACCGAAGCCGTGGTTAAAATCGGCGAAGCCGGAATCGGCGTATGCTATTGGGAGCCCGCATGGATTCCCGTTCCCGGCACGGACTATGATGACCGCTTCCCCATATGGGAGGAGAACGGCTCAGGATGGGCATCCTCGTATTCCTCCGATTATGACCCCGACGATGCCGGAATATATTACGGCGGAAGCTCATGGGACAATCAGGCAATGTTTGACTTTGAAGGAAAACCGCTTGCCTCTCTCGCCGTATTCAGGTTTATGAAGGAAGGCGCAACCACCGACATAAGGATTGACAGCATAACAAACCCTTATCTTATAGTAAGAATAGGCGATGACGTACCTCTCCCCGAAAAGGTCACCGCAAACTATAACAATGGTGAGACCACGGAAATTGACGTAACCTGGGACGCTGACAAATCGCAGTTCTCCGAGCTCGGAACCTACACAGTCACCGGAACCGCTGCAGACGGCTCAGATAAATACGACGTTTCCGCCACTGTCAAAATCGTTGAGCTTAATTATGTTGATAATTACAGCTTTGAGGACGATGATATTTCAATGTGGGACATCACCAATGTTGACGACTCCACCACTGAGCTGTATGTAATTGAAAAGCAGGCAGACGCGGTGACAGGCTCCAAATCGCTTCACTTCTACACCACCTCTGATGTAGGAGTAAACTTCATTGTTGAACAGCAGGTAGAGAACCTGAAAGCAGGAACCTACAAGTTCTCTATTGCAATACACGGCAGCAGCCTCACCCCGCAGGAAATCGAAATTTACGCCGTTTCGGACGGTAAGGAATATACTCAGAGCGTCGAGCTTACGGGATGGGCGGAATACAAATATCCCGTAATTGAAAATATCACCTGCGAATCAGGCACGGTTACCGTCGGCGCAAGGGTAAAAGCTCCCTCCGCTTCATGGGGTAATCTCGATGATTTCGTGCTTGCGCCTCAGGAATAATAAGATGTCATAATTTGTTATTTAGACAAAAAGAGGGCGTCCCGTTTGCAGGACGTTCTCTTTTACACTTCATAAAATTAACCCGGACGAAATGTGGAGATTCAGACGAAATTCATTAAAAGTGGGTTTTCAAAAAATATTGCCCGGTGTATAATAAAAACAAATCTTATCATAGGATAAATGCTTCAGCAAATCGAATTTTCACCGGACGATAGGGTACTGGATTTAGGCTGCGTGTATGGCGTAGTAGGTATTCTTGCCGCTAAATTAATCGGTCAGGATAAGGTTACAATGTGCGACAGCTCCGAAACCGCTGTTTATTATTCAAAAAATAACGCAAAACTGAACCAAGTTCCGGATATAGACGTTAAATTAAGCAACGGGTATGAAAATATCGGCAATAACGATTTTACCGTAATACTCTCTAATCCCCCGTATCACACCGACTTTTCGGTCGCAAAGCACTTTATAGAAGGCGGTTTTCACAAGCTTGTGCTTGGCGGACGTATGCTTATGGTAACCAAACGGCTTACATGGTATAAAAATAAATTCACCTCCGTATTCGGAGGCTGTAAAATACATGAGATTAACGGCTATTATATATTTATTGCGGAAAAAAGAACGGCATTAATTAAGAAAAAAGATAAAAATCCCAATAAACTTTCAAAAAAATTACAGCACAAATACAAAAAGTGAGGTAGAATATGCGCTTTATACATTGCCCGTATTGCGGACAGAAGCTTATCAAAAAGGAAATCGGCGACGAGGGGCTTATCCCGTTTTGCAGTGAATGCGGCATACCGTTATGGGATATGTTCACAACAAGCATAATCGCCGCCTGCGTAAATCAGTATGATGAAATCGCCCTGCTGCGCCAGAATTATGTTTCCGAAACAAAATATGTATGCGTCGCGGGAATAATGAAAATCGGCGAGTCCGCCGAGGAAACCGTCATCAGAGAAATAAAAGAAGAAATCGGTCTTGACGTAAAATCGCTGACCTACATAAAAAGCTATCCGTACGACAAAAAAGAAATGCTTATGTTAGGCTACAAAGCAACCGTTGATAAAGCCGACTTCAAAATATCTGGCGAGGTCGATTCGGTGCGGTGGTTCAGCCTGAAAGACGCTCCCGCCATGCTAAGGGAGGGAAGCATTGCGTGGCAGCTCGTAAACGAGGTTATTAAGGGATAGTAAAAAGGGCGTTTTCAGCCCTTCTCTCCCATAATCTCCTTCACAAATCTTGACGGCTCCAGCTCGCGGTTATGCCTTTTGAGGCTGTA
>JAAVHB010000007.1 GCA_014799955.1 Butyrivibrio sp.
TATTATCAGAAAAGAAATTCGACAACATAAAAATAATGCTATTTGACAACAAATTTCTACATATCCGATTCCTATCAGGAAAGATTATTCCCCATAGACACAGGATTTTTTACAGCCTCTAATAAACAGATCAACATTATCTTCTCGTAGAATTAGTTGCCCGTCAACTAATTCCATAATTCGCAAGCCAGTATACATTTCTGTATCACCGGCAGACCAAAACCGCCACTCCGCGTTATCTGTCAGAATAACGTTCCCATATCTTTCAGCTTCAGTCTTTATCTGCATGAGCGCACGTTTATCTATACCATCAACACTCTTCACCTCAATTCCAGCAAACGGCTCAGTTTCTGTAACTTCATCTTCACTGTGCCAAAGTTTGATGTCAATATTTTCTCCAGTCTGCCCTTTACGTTCACCGGACAAATCACGCGCCGCACAACCAAGACTTGTGAAAAGCTCCATAATTGGCTTGTTGTAAGAAGATTCTACATTACCCAGGCGATATGCATCACATACCGCTTCGAAATATGTTTTTACGATTTCCTCTATATTGTTCCTCTCCATGACACTCTCCTGTAGATTAGTCAATGCCTATATTTTCACATGCATTTTCCCCAAAATCCATGTATCTCATCAAACACAAAAAACAAAAAATATCTTTACTTGGTCAACAAATTACTGATTTCCCTTGATATAACATAAATTCTCTTCTTGATTTCTTTTTGAATTGCTGATGACTTTTCATTAACTATATCCAAATCAATATTATCCTTATCTGGGAAATGATACATTTTATATACATTACGAAGTTCATCAGCATATTGTCCAACTGCTCTATTTAATTCACTTAGTTCTAAATCAATTCCTATACTATTATTTATCTCCGCATAAGAGCCACAAAATATAATGCTCTTTTCGACAACTTCATTTATCGCAATTTGAAAATCTCGTTGTAATTGTTTTTTTCTATCTAAGTCACTATAAATACCAATCGATGTAATAAGCATTCTTGATACCTTAAACATATCCTGTTGCATCTCATTTAGCCACTCGAGCATCTCTTTCAAATGAGAAAGCATTAATTCTTCTTTTTTATGTCTTTTATCTCTTCTATGTGTTAAAACTTCATTAATCCATATAGCTACAAATCCTGCCAAAATAGATATTACTTCTATTACTGTATTACTCATATCAACTTTTACCTTATATACCTTGCTTTCTTTTATTTTACTATTCATCACAGCAAGTTTTCCCGATTCTGCCCATTATAAAGAAACCTTCTAACTTCCATAACTAAATCGTTTGGATTATCGTCTATTATCACATAATAAACGATGTAATTATCTATATAAATGCGATAATAAGCATATCTATGCTCTCGAACAGAATGATATGGTTCAAAAGATTCTGCCACCGGAAGACGCTCTATGATGGCAGTCTCCACTTTATCCAATAAGTCATTCGCCGCTTTGGGATTCTTTAGTTTCTCAACAATATAAGTTATTTTCTCATCAAGATCCTCATAAAAAAGTGGCAAATAACTTAATCTGTACTTTTTACTGGGCATTTATTTTCCTCCGCAAGTTCCCAAATACTTCTTCGTGGCTCATCCGTTCAGCATTTTCCGCAGCAAACCTGTCAGCTTTATCTAGTACAATTTCCACACTATCTGTCAACTTTGAATACTCCTCAAGGCTTAATACCACCATTGCTCCATATCCATTTTTTGTCAGATATACCGGTTCTCCTGCATTTACAATTTTCTCAATATCAGGAAACTTATTTCTTAAATCTGAAACAGGTCTAATCTGTAACATACGTTTTTACTCCTTATCAATATTTTATCTTAATATTATCATTTCTTATATTTTACTCCATTATTCGAGCAAAAACAAGTGTATCCCCCCAATAAGATATAGTATTGCTTACAATTATAGATTATCTTTCATAAAACTCCTTTGTTCACAAATAGCGATGACTTTCCACCACCGTATTATCTGACAGAAAAGGCAGAGACTAAAGTAGTCCCTGCCATCTGTTAACTCGCTCACTTATGGGCTGTGCATCACCCACTTATAACTCGCTCATTTATAAGGCTGTGCATCACCTACTACATTTAGTATACACNAATTTTTNNAAATTACAACTCATTTAAGANATTTCTTCCAGACNTCNTTCTTTTTTATATCCAAGCTTTATTATCAATTTTAAAACTTGAGTGTAGTAGACACCCTTTTATTTATCAACCTTTAAGCTACTTTATATAGATATATAGATTTTCATGAAATAGCCCCGCAAATAACAATATATGCCTTATCTTCGTCAATAATCGGTAACATTGTTTTACTCTCCCGTCAATAAAGTCTTTTCATATTTCACTTATATTTTAGCATATTTCACGACAGTCGAGCAAAAATATTTATCGCTTTTATATCGCCAAAACTGCATCCACCGCTTTCCGTGTCCGGAATTTGATTGTTATAACAAAACAATTATGATATAATTCAGAATATCGTGCTGCTGCCCCGCCCTACGGAAAAACGGCACAGGCAAATATATTTTCAAGGGAGAAAACAAAATGGCATTTGACGGAATAACAATACACGCGCTTGTAAACGAGCTTAAATCCGAGCTTTGCGGCGGAAGGCTTAGCAAAATAGCCCAGCCCGAAAAGGATGAGCTTTTCATAACCGTCAAGACGGCAAGCGGACAGCGAAAGCTCCTTATATCCGTAAACGCCGGACTCCCGTTAGTCTACCTTACGGAAAGCTCCAAGCCCTCTCCGCTTACCGCGCCGGGCTTTTGCATGCTTTTGCGCAAGCATATCGGCAACGGCAAAATAACCGACATTTCACAGCCCGGACTTGAGCGAATAATAGATTTTACAATCGAGCATCTTGACGAAATGGGCGATTTATGCGTGAAGCACCTGATTGTCGAGCTTATGGGGAAGCACAGCAACATTATTTTCGTAAACGACAATAATAAGATTATCGACAGTATAAAAAGAATCAACGCAAGCGTCAGCTCCGTCCGCGAGGTTCTTCCCGGCTGCGAATATTTTATACCGGACACCGCCCACAAACGCAATCCGCTTGACACCGATACGGACGGGTTCGCGGCGTCGGTCTGCTCTCTTGCCCTGCCGCTGTCAAAGGCAATTTACACCTCATACACCGGAATCAGCCCCCGGATTGCGGAGGACATCTGCCACGGAGCCGGAGTGGATTCCGATATGAGCGCGTCGGAGCTTTCACAGAACGAAAGGATTCATACCGCCAAAATTTTTCTGAATATGATGGATGACGTTAAGTCAGGCAATTTTTCTCCGTACATTGTATCCGAGAACAAAAACCCCGTTGATTTTGGCGTGATTGAGACGTCCATGTACCCGGGTGACGCTCTTACTCCCTGCGAAAGCGTGAGCGAAATGCTTGAAAGCTTCTATGCCGCCAAATCGGGCATAAGCCGTATACGCCAGCACTCCGCCGACCTTCGTCAGGTCGTCGGAACCGCCCTTGAACGCAATTACAAAAAGCTTGATTTACAGTCCTCACAGCTTAAGGACACGGATAAGCGCGACAAATTCAGAATATACGGTGAGCTCATAAACGCTTACGGCTACAACATTCCGGAGGGCGCTTCCTCATTTGAGGCGCTCAACTATTACGACAATACGACCGTCACTATTCCGCTTGAAAAGGATATGTCCGCCATAGAAAACGGCAAACGCTATTTTGCAAGATACAACAAATTAAAACGCACCTATGAGGCGTTATCGGGACTTGTGGTCGAAACGCAGAACGAAATCGACTATCTTGAATCGATTTCCGCTTCCCTCGATATAGCGACCTCCTACGACGACCTTGTTCAGATAAAAGAAGAGCTTGTTGCCGCGGGATTTATCCGCAGTAAGCTATCCGGCGGAAAAAAACGCCCCGAGCGCTCCAAAAGCAAGCCGCTTCACTACATTTCCTCGGACGGCTTTGACATTTATGTCGGCAAAAACAACATCCAGAACGAGGAGCTTACCTTTAAATTCGCCTCCGGAAACGACTGGTGGTTCCACGCAAAAAAAATGCCCGGCTCCCACGTAATCGTAAAAACCGACGGACGCGAGCTGCCGGACTCCACCTTTGAGCAGGCCGCGGCGCTCGCCGCCTACTACTCCGTCGGGCGCGCTCAGGAAAAGGTTGAAATCGACTACGTCGAACGCAAATTTGTCAAAAAGGTAAACGGCGGCGCACCCGGCTTCGTCATCTACCACACGAATTATTCAATGAACATAGCGCCCGATATAAGCGGCGTTACGCCCGCAGAAAACGCTTAGTCAAAGACATTTCTTTTACAGCCTGTTTTTGTCGCCCCATTCGCACATTCCGTCCAGAATCGGAATCAAAGATTTTCCGCGTTCCGTCAGACTGTATTCCACCTTCGGCGGAATCTGCGGATATTCTTTTCTGTGAACCAGCTTATCCGCCTCCAGATCTTTCAAAGTGGCGCTTAATGTTTTATATGAGATGTCGTTAATATATTTTTTCATTTCATTAAAGCGTACAACACCGAACTCCATCAAAGTGTATAAAACAGTCATTTTGTATTTTCCGTTTATTAACGACAGCGTATAGCTGAATCCCGTCGTTCCAAGGCATTCATTTGCAATGCAGCGTTCGCTCATTCCAGTACTCTCCTTTTGGCAAGTATATAACCTTATTGTAAGTATCGCACCTATATGTGCGTACTTGATTTTATTTCCATTATTGCTAAGATTATAATATCAAGTATCGGGAAAGTCAATCCCACCGCATTTAGGAAAGTCCCGTTCGCCACTTTGTGTCTCGCGGGAATGTTAAAGGAGGATATATCTTATGAGTAAAAAAATAGTAGTGCTGACGGGCAGTCCCCGCAAAAACGGAAACAGCTTTGCAATGACCGACGCCTTCATCAAGGCAGCCGAAGCAAAGGGACACACCGTCACACGCTTTGACGCGGCAATGAAAAACATCGGCGGCTGTCATGCCTGCGAAACCTGCTTTTCCACGGGAGAGGCCTGCACCTTCGACGACGATTTCAATGTTATCGCTCCGGCAATTCTGGAATCGGACGTTATCGTATTTACCACTCCGGTTTACTGGTACTCTATTCCGGCACAGCTCAAGGCCGTTATCGACCGCATTTTCTCTCTTGTTGTCGGCGGCAAAGACATTGCGGGAAAGGAATGCGCGCTGATTACCTGCTGCGAAGAAGACGATATGTCCGTTATGGACGGCGTCCGAATTCCCATTGAACGTACCGCGGCTTTGAACAAATGGAAAATGGTCGGCGAGGTCTTAATTCCCGGCGTGCTGAATGTCGGAGATATTGATAAGACCGACGGATGCAGGAAAGCTGCCGATTTAGCTGACGCAATCTGAGCAACGCGGTCTTTTGCCGCATTATCCGTAACCGCACACAAAGCCAAACCCCCTGCCGAATCGCTCCGGCAGGGGTTTTTTAAAGAAAGAAAGGAAGTAAAAAAATATGAAAAAATTTTATAAGCTGTCGTAAAGCTCCTGATACTTCTCTGCGGAGCTGTTCCACGAGAAATCCTTGAGCATTCCTCTGTCAACAATCTTGTTCCACTCACGCTTCTTGTTATAATATATGTCCTTAGCGTAATTTACTATTCCGAGCATCTCATGGGCATTGTAGTTTGCAAACGAAAATCCCGTTCCGGTGCTTTCATATTCGTTGTAAGGCTCAACCGTATCCTTAAGACCTCCGGTCTCCCTGACAATAGGAACCGTTCCGTATCTTAAGCTCATAAGCTGGCTCAGTCCGCAGGGCTCAAAGAGCGACGGCATCAGGAAAGCGTCGCACGAAGCGTAAATCTTATGCGACATATCCTCCGAATAATAGATATTGGCGGATACCCTGTTATTGTATTTCCAGTCAAAATGCCTGAACATATTCTCATAGCGCTCTTCTCCCGTTCCGAGAACAACAAGCTGAACATCCCACGCGCAAAGCTCGTCCATGACATACGCAATCAGATCAAAGCCCTTCTGGTCAGTAAGACGCGAAACCACGCCTATCATAAACTTGTTTGCGTCAACCTCAAGTCCAAGCTCCTTCTGGAGAGCAAGCTTATTTTTAACCTTTTCCTTGCGGAAGGTCATCTGGTTATAGTTCTGAACGATTCGCTTATCTGTTTCCGGATTGAACTCCTCATAGTCAATTCCGTTGACGATTCCCCACAAATCGTTGGAGCGCGCGCGCATAAGTCCGTCAAGCTTCTCGCCGTAGAAGCCCGTCTTTATCTCCTCGGCATAGCTTGCGCTCACTGTCGTAACCTTATCGGCATATACGATTCCGCCCTTAAGATAATTGGCGTCGCCGAACGCCTCAAGCTTGTCCGGCGTAAAATACGATGCGGGAAGCCCCGTTATATCCCTTACCGCCTTGACGTCCCATATACCCTGAAACTTAAGGTTATGGATAGTCATAATCGAGCGCATATTCCAGAAAAAGCTGTCCTGCTGGAAACGCTCCTTCATATACACGGGAATAAGTCCGGTCTGCCAGTCATGGCAATGTATAATTTCAGGTCTGAAGCCGATTAACGGCAGCGCCGACAGTGCAGCCTTGCTGAAAAACGCGAACTTCTCAATATCCTCATGTATGTATCCATAAGGCTTGAATCCGTCAAAATAATATTCATTGTCAATGAAATAGAAATGAACTCCGTCATACTCCATTTCGAGCACGCCCACATACTGGCTTCTCCATGCCAAATCCATGTAGAAGCTTGTTATAAAGTGCATCTGCTCCTTATAATGCTGGGGAATGCACCTGTAATTAGGTATCATGACCCTTACATCATATTTTTCCTTATCAAAATACTTCGGAAGTGTCCCAGCTACGTCGGCAAGTCCTCCCGTCTTTATGAACGGAACCGCCTCCGAAGCAATAAAAAGTATATTCTTCATTCAAATATCCTCCAAGCATATTTTCGCGCGCCGCCGACGCGCGGCAAAGCAAACGAATTAAATATCAGCAAATTCATTGCTTATTATACCATATAACGTGAATAAAATAAACATAATTTTAGAGGAAATCCGGATTTTTTTGTGAATCTTTACCGCATTTTTACCGCGTCCTATCTCATCTTATATTCCAGACGTATTTTATCGGCAATCAAGGCGATGAATTCGGAATTTGTGGGCTTACCCTTGCTGTTGTTCACCGTATAGCCGAACAGCTCGTCTATCGTGTCAAGCTTTCCCCTGCTCCACGCCACCTCAATCGCATGGCGTATCGCGCGTTCGACACGGCTTGATGTAGTCTGATACTTCTTTGCAATCGTCGGATACAGAACCTTGGTTATGCAGTTGAGCATGTCCATGTCCTCTACGGACATTATAATCGCGTCGCGCAGATACTGATAGCCCTTGATGTGCGCGGGAATTCCCACGTCATGTATTATGTTGGTGACATCCGCTTCAAGACTGAGCTGCATATCCGCCTGCTTTTCCTCGTTTCCCTGTTTCACATTCTTGTTAGTGGCGGGATGCCTTCCCATATTGGTTTTAACGTATTTGATACGGCTTAACAGCGTGTTGTTATCAAACGGTTTCATTATGTAGTAATTAGCACCGAGATTGAAGGCGTCCTCCGTTATTCCCTCCTGTCCCACAGCCGTTATGACTATAAACGCGGGTTTCTTTTTCAAATCGTTTTCCTGATTGATTCTT
>JAAVHB010000008.1 GCA_014799955.1 Butyrivibrio sp.
TCGCAGGAAAGGGTTGAGAATGAGGTCCAATATATAGACGGTATGGATGCATTGGTTGACGAGGCGGTAAAAACTATCCGTGAAAGAATGCAGAAGGGACATTATACGGGTGATTGGATGAGCGGAGTGTGGGACAGCGGACTGGGATATTATCCGACTGATTTTGACGGGAAAGGTTATTATATCTGCCGAATTCCGATTACTACATATAACAACAACCGGAATAGCTTATTGGACACTTTTACCTTGCTTATTTTTAATGAGGATAAGTCGATTGCGGGAGATGCAACTTTCAGCAAGCTTAACAATCGGGTAATGGAAGTTGATATGATGCCGGTATCAAATTATTTTAAAGAGCTGCAGACTATGCCGGATATGGAATTTATAAATATTCACGCAAATTATCTAAGAGATAATTACAGTGCTAATCCAAATTTGATTGGAGGTATAGAGCCTCGGGCGGAAGCCTACGGTATGCTCGGAGAGGACAATAAGGTATATGCTTATGACCACTATTCGGGTAAAATGAAGGAGGTTAATAAGCTTAATTTATTCGACGGCAAAAGCATTAAAGCTGAGGGTGATGTCTTCCATTCCCTGCCCGAGGAAATGCGCTACTCCTACGATAAGATTATGGATAATCTGATTTGGGTGGAGTATAAGAATTAAAAAAGTCATAAGCATGATCAGGAGTGGCGTATGAAAAAATTAGTACTTTTATTACTTGCCGTAATATGTATTTTTACTTCATGTGGAAAAAACGAAACTTCTTCACGAAATTCGGACCAAATTGAATGGGAAGAATTGGAAAAGGTTTATGCTTATGAAACTCCGTTTGTTTTTTCTCAGGAGAGAGTTGAAAATAAGGTGGAATATATTAAAGGGATGGATTCCTTGGTTGACGAGGCGGTAAAAATTATCCGTACAAGAATGAGATCTGGTCATTATACAGGAGATTGGGGAAACGAAGTATGGACAGCATGGGACACGGAAGATGACATAGGTGCTTTTGATGGGAAAGGATATTATATTTGTCGGATTCCGATTACAACTTATAATAATAATCGCAATACTTTATTGGAATCTTTTTCATTGCTTATTTTTAACGAGGATAAGTCAATTACGGGAAAGGTTTCTTTCGGCAACCTTAACAGCAGGACGCTTAAAGTTGAGATTATGGTTCCGAGTTCAGAGGATTTTATCATACCAAAAGCAATGCCCGATATGGAATTTATAAATATTCATGCAAATTTCAATATGTATGGAGATGATGTATCGAATCCCAGCGGATGGACATTTGCCTCATATCCGCTTGGCGACAATAATATAGTATATGCCCGCGACTATTATTCGGGAAAAATTAAGGAACTTAATAAGCTTAATTTAACTTTATTTAAGGGCAGAAGTTGGAGCGTAGAGGGCGACCTTTTCCATTCCCTGCCCGAGGAAATGCGTTACTCATATGACAAAATAATGGATAATCTTATATGGGTGGAGTATTAGAACTGAAGGAGAGGCTGCCATGAAAAAACTAATACCTATACTCTTTGCCGCAATTTTCTTTTGCACAGCGTGCGGCAAAACAAGTTCAACCGAGTCCGATGAGGAGAAATGGGAAAGGGAAATGAAGGAGGTCTACTCCTATGAAACTCCGTTTGTTTTTTCACAGGAAAGGGTTGAGAATGAGGTCCAATATATAGACGGTATGGATGCATTGGTTGACGAGGCGGTAAAAACTATCCGTGAAAGAATGCAGAAGGGACATTATACGGGTGATTGGAGCAGTGTATGGGTCGGCGGACTGGGAGATAATCCTACAGCTTTTGACGGGCATGGTTATTATATCTGCCGAATTCCGATTACTATGTATAATAACAACCGTAATGCCTTATTGGACACTTTTACACTATATATTTTTAATGAGGATAAATCAATTGCGGGAAGAGCTATTTTCAGTAACCTTAATAACAGGAAATTAGATGTCCATATGGCGCTGTTATCACATAATTTCAGCGAACTGGAGGCAACGCCGTACATGGAATTTATAAATATTAATGCAAATTATTTAAGAGATAATTACATTGCTAATCCCAATTTGATGGGAGGAATAAACCCTCGGGCTGAAGCCTATGGTATGCTCGGAGAGGACAATAAGGTATATGCTTATGACCCCTATTCGGGCATAATGAAGGAGGTTAATAAGCTTAATTTATTCGACGGCAAAAGTATTGAAGCTGAAGGCGATATCTTCCATTCCCTGCCCGAGGAAATGCGCTACTCCTACAACAAAATTATGGATAATCTGATTTGGGTGGAGTATAAGAATTAAAGTGGAGGCTGCCATGAAAAAACTAATACCTATACTCTTTGCCGCAATTTTCTTTTGCACAGCGTGCGGCAAAACAAGTTCAACCGAGTCCGATGAGGAGAAATGGGAAAGGGAGATGAATGAGGTCTATTCCTATGAAACTCCGTTTGTTTTTTCGCAGGAAAGGGTCGAGAATGAGGTCGAATATATAGACGGTATGGATGCATTGGTTGACGAGGCGGTAAAAACTATCCGTGAAAGAATGCGGAAAGGCTACTCTACGGGGAATTGGGCGAACGCTTGGGACGGCGATTTGAGAGATAAGTCCGCAGCCTTTAACGGAAAAGGTTATTATATCTGCAAAATCCCGATTACCGAATATAACAATAATCGCAACGCTTTGTCGGATAGCTTTAAACTGTATATTTTTAATGAGGATAAATCGGTTGCGGGATATGCTGCTTTCAGCAATTTAAACAGCAGAAAGTTATATGTTCAAATGGTGTTGATGTCAAATTATTTTGACGCGCTCAGCGCAGAACCCGATATGGAATTTATAAATGTCAGTTCAAATTATATAAGGGATAACTATATTAACAATCCCAATTTGATTGGAGGGATAGAACCGCGGGCACAAACTTCGGGTATGCTCGGAGAAGATAATAAGATATATTCCTATGATATTTATTCGAATAAAATAAAAGAATTGAATAAGCTTAATTTGTATGGAGGAAAAAGCCTTACCGTTGAGGGCGACCTTTTCCATTCCCTGCCCGAGGAAATGCGCTACTCATATGACAAGATAATGGACAATCTTATTTGGGTGGAGTATAAAAATTAACAGAGCGCAAAAATGTACGGATTTACGGCAAAAAACATTTGACAAACCGAGGGCGATATATTAAACTAATCTAGTGTGCCGCACAGCGAGGTTATAAGCGTCCGTAATGGAACACCGAAGCTGGCGAGTATTGATAATAGGAGGAAGCCGATTATGTACGCAGTTATTGCAGCATGTGGTAAGCAGTACAAAGTATCTGAAGGCGACGTTATCAAAGTTGAGAAGCTCGGAGTTGCGGAGGGTGAAACCGTAACTTTCGATAGGGTTCTTCTCATAAGTGATGGAGAGGCGATTGTGGGAAATCCTACGGTTGCGGGCGCTTCGGTTACTGCATCCGTTGTGGCTGAGGGCAAGGACAAGAAGGTCGTTGTCTACAAGTACAAGAGAAAGACAGGATACCACAAGAAGAACGGTCACAGACAGCTGTTCACAAAGGTTAAGATTGAAAAAATCAATCGTTAATCAGGACGGATTCTATGACGAATATAGTTTTTTACAGGAAAGCCGGTAAAATTATCGGTTTCCTGTCAAAAGGTCATGCCGGATACGGCGTGAGAGGAACCGATGTGGTTTGCGCTTCGGTTTCGGCATTAATCATAAATACAGTCAATTCCGTTGAGAAATTAACGGATGACAAATGCGAAAGCAAGATTAATGACAGGAAAGCAACAATTGATTTCGAGATAGACGGCGAGGTAAGCCCTCAGAGCGAACTGCTTTTTAAATCGCTTGAGTTCGGGCTGAACGAGATTGCAGCCGCCTACCCCGGGAACGTATCGATTAAATATCGGGATTTTTAACCCGATTGCAGGACATTCAAGGAGGTGTACTCATGTTGAAACTTAACCTTCAGTTTTTCGCTCATAAAAAGGGTGTAGGCTCTACCAAGAACGGCAGAGATTCCGAATCAAAGAGATTAGGCGCTAAGAGAGCTGACGGACAGTTCGTTTTGGCCGGAAATATTCTTTACAGACAGCGCGGAACCAAGATTCATCCCGGCGTCAACGTAGGACGCGGCGGCGATGACACATTGTTCGCAACGGTTGACGGTGTCGTAAGATTTGAGAGAAAAGGCAGGGACAAGAAGCAGGTTTCTGTATATCCGGTAGCATCACAAGAGTAATCAAAACACAGCTCCAAGTCTTAAAGGATTTGGAGCTTTTTACTTAAAGTTTATGAAACACCCTTCGGGTATACCATTATCATTATGCGCGAAAAAACAGCGCATAAAATATGAAAGGAGCGCCGATGTTTGCGGACAGAGCCAAAATTTTCATAAAATCAGGTAAGGGCGGCGACGGACATGTCAGCTTCAGAAGAGAGCTGTTTGTCGCGGCGGGCGGTCCCGACGGCGGAGACGGCGGCAAGGGCGGAGATATTATTTTTGAGGTGGACAAGGGGCTTAACACGCTCGGAGAATTCCGCCATGTGCGCAAATTTGTCGCGCAAAGCGGCGAGGAGGGCGGTCAGAAGCTCTGCCACGGCAAAAACGGGGCCGACCTTGTTATAAAGGTTCCGGAGGGTACCGTTATTCGCGACGATAACTCGGGCAAGGTTATTGCGGATATGTCGGGCGGCAGAATGCGGGAGGTCGTACTAAAGGGCGGCCGGGGCGGCAAGGGCAACAAGAATTACGCCACAGCTACCATGCAGGTGCCGAAATACGCTCAGCCCGGACAGCAGGCAAAGGAGCTTTGGGTTACATTGGAGCTTAAGGTTATCGCGGACGTAGGACTTGTCGGGTTCCCCAATGTCGGAAAATCCACGCTTCTTTCCATGGTCAGCAACGCCAAGCCCAAAATTGCGAATTACCATTTCACCACGCTCAATCCCAATCTTGGAGTTGTGGATTTAAAAGGCGCGAAGGGCTTTGTAATCGCGGACATTCCCGGACTTATCGAGGGAGCCTCCGAGGGAGTGGGGCTCGGTCACGAATTTCTGCGCCACGTTGAAAGAACCAAGGTAATCATTCATATGGTTGACGCCGCCTCATCCGAGGGACGCGACCCGATAGACGATATAAACAAAATAAATGCGGAGCTTGAGGCTTATAATGCCGAGCTTGCCGCCAAGCCGCAGATTATCGCGGCGAACAAAACCGATTTGATTTATGTTCAGGACGGAGACGAAAATCCCGTGCAGAGGCTTCGCGACGAATTCGAGCCGAAGGGCGTGAAGGTTTTTCCGATTTCGGCGGCTACAAATAAAGGGCTTGAGGAGCTTTTGTACGCGGTGCGCGCTCTGCTTGATACTATGGACGATGAGCCGATTGTGTACGAGCGGGAATATTTTCCCGAGGAAATGTACGATAAGAGCGAGCCGATTGAGGTATACAAGGCGGACGAGCACGCTTTCGTAATCGAGGGTGAGCGTGTTGACAGAATGCTTGGATATACGAACCTTGACGACGAGAAGGGTTTTGCGTTTTTCCAGAAATTCATGAAGGAGCAGGGCATAATAGACAGGCTCGAGGAGCTTGGAATTGAAGAGGGAGACACCGTATATCTCGGCGATTTGGAATTTGATTATTATAAATAATTTTCCGGCGCGTACGCGCACGGCATGAGGAAACGATTATGACTACAAAACAAAGGGCATACCTTAAGGGACTGGCGATGAATATGGAACCCGTTTTCCAGTGCGGAAAAAGCTCGGTGACTCCCGAATTCGTGAACGCCGTATCCGAGGCGCTTGAAAAGCGTGAGCTTATCAAAATCAGCGTGCTCCAGAACTGCGCGGACGACCCCAAGGAGCTTGGAATTATTCTTGCCGAAAGAACCCGCTCGCAGCTTGTTCAGGTTATAGGCAAGAAAATAGTGCTCTATAAGGAAAATAACGACGAAAAAAAGCGTAAAATAACGCTTCCCAAGGCGGGCAGAAAATAATGGGCGGCAAGGAAAGGGCTTGGGGAATCCTCGGCGGCACCTTCGACCCCGTGCATCTGGCGCACATAAGGCTTGCCGAACACGCCTTCCGCGAGCTCGAGCTTGAAAAGCTTACTTTTATTCCGGCATACATTCCGCCGCACAAAACGGACAAGGCGATAACCGACAAAAGGCACCGTCTTGAAATGACCAAACTCGCCGTCAAAGACTATAAGGAATTTGAGGTTTCCGACATGGAGCTCAGGCTCTCCGGCACTTCTTATACGGCGAGGACACTGACCTTGCTTGCCGAACAGCACGATCGGATTGTTTTTATTTTGGGGGCGGACTCCTTTATGGCGCTTGATAGCTGGTACCGTCCAGAGATTATTTTTGCGCGCGCCGAAATCGCCTGCGCCTGCCGTGACGGTATCAATATCGGAACGCTTAAGGACAGGGCGGTTTTTTACAAAGAAAAATACGGAGCGGTGACGCATTTTCTCCATATGGACGATACGGACATAAGCTCTACCGAAATACGCCGCTTTATCGCCGACGGTCAGGATATAAGCGGCTATGTGCCTGCCGCCGTGTACGAATATATACGCGAAAACGGACTTTATAAGGGAAATGTTAAAGGATAGTAATATGTCAAAATATGATTTGGACAAAATCACGGAGAAGCTTTCAAAAAAAATCGACGCGTCAAGAATGCGGCATACCGTAGGGGTAGAGTATACCGCAGCTTCGCTTGCAATGGCTCTCGCGCCGAACGGCCGGGAAAAGGAATTGCTCATGCAGGCAATGACCGCCGGGCTTCTGCACGACAACGCAAAATGCATGAGCGGCGAAAAGCTGCTGGAAAAATCTTTTAAGCACGGTATCGCGGTATCGGAAGTCGAAAGGGAAAATCCCTTTTTGCTCCACGGGAAGCTCGGTGCGTATTACGCCAAAAGCCGCTACGGAGTGGAGGACGAGGAAATACTGGACGCGATTGCGTTTCATACAACCGGACGGCCCGACATGACGCTACTTGAAAAAATAATTTTTGTAGCCGACTATATTGAGCCGGGACGCAAAAAGCAGCCGCGCCTTGACGAACTCAGGCGGCTCGCTTTTGAAAATATAGATTTGTGTGTATATTATATTTCGGATGACACACTTAATTATCTCTCTCAAAAGGCAGTTGACGAAATGACCGAGCGCACAAGGGATTTCTATGCTCCGCGCTCTGTTTACAGAGAGTGAAATACCCCGCAGCAAGCTACGGGGCATTCACCCTCGCGGCAGTCGCCAAATGTCTGAAAGCAGCCACTTGGCTCGTTGCTCGCGGAAATAAATTAAGGAGAAAAGAATGGATAATAAAACGGCATTAAAAGCAGCATACGATGCAATTACCGATAAAAAGGGTGAAAATACCCAGATAATCGATATATCCGGAGTTTCCGTAATTGCGGATTATTTTATTGTTACAAACGGAAACAATGTCAATCAGGTAAAAGCGATTGCCGACAATGTGGAGGAGGAGCTTTTAAAGCTTGGCTTAAGTCCCAGACAGATTGAGGGCTACGGCACGGCAAGCTGGATTCTCATGGATTTCGGCGGTATAATCGTGCATGTTTTTTCCAAGGAAGACAGGCTTTTTTACGATCTGGAGCGCATCTGGAGCGACGGAAAAAGAATCACGGCTGAGGAAATATAATGGACTATATCGAAACCTGCGCATACCTCAAATCGCTTGACAGGCTCGGAAGCGTTCCCGGACTTGACAGCATAGCAGAGCTTCTGAGGCGGCTTGGCAGCCCGCAGAATAATACGAAATTTGTGCATATTTCAGGCACCAACGGAAAAGGCTCCGTAGGTGCTTTTGTCACGTCCGTGCTTGGCGAGGCAGGCTTTCGCACCGGAAGATACCTGTCACCCGCGGTAAAAGAGCCCCTTGAGATAATCCGGTGCGACGGCAAAAATATTCTGCCCGAGGAGTTCGCTGCGATAATTTCAAGGCTCAGAACGGTATGTGATTCTATGCTTTGCGACGGACTTCCCCATCCGACCAGATTTGAGCTTGAAACGGCTGCGGCGTTTGTTTTTTTCACCGAAAAAAAATGTGACATCGCTGTAGCGGAATGCGGAATGGGAGGTCTTCTGGACGCCACAAATATAATTGAAAACACCTTGTGCGCCGTGATTACTCCGATTTCCGCCGATCATACCGCTTTTTTAGGCGATACCCTTACGGAAATTGCGCGTCACAAGGCGGGCATAATAAAGCGCGGCTCGTCAGTGGTATACGCCGCAGGCGACGCTTCCCTAAACAATATTATTGAGAGTAAAGCCGCAGAATACGCCTGTCCCGTATCCGCCGTTGAAGGTGATAAAATTCAGTGGCATTTTGGCGGTGACGGCGGACTTGTTTTAGACTACGGAAACTATCGGGAGGCAAAGATAGGGCTCAGGGGAATTTATCAGACCGCAAACGCCGCGCTTGCGTTGGAATGTGTGGAAGCGCTTAAGGCGCAGGGGTATAATATTCCCGAGGGTGCGGTTTACCGGGGACTTGCAAAAACGCGGTGGTTCGGGCGCTTTGAGAGGTTAGGACAAAATCCTGATTTTATTATAGACGGCGCTCATAATCCCGCGGGAGCCGCCGCTTTGGCGGAAAGCCTTAAGGTGTATTATCCCGACGGCGGACTGACATTTATAATCGGTGTTTTTGCGGACAAGGATTACCCCAAAATACTGGAATATGTGCTGCCGATGGCGTCGAGAGTTTTCACGGTAAGCACGCCTGACAATCCGCGTGCTCTTTCTTTTGAAATACTTGCAGAATATATAAAAAAATATTATGATGTAGTGGGTATATCCGTCACGGAATGTGCTTCCGTGGGCGAAGCTGTCGCCGCAGCTCTCAGGCAGACCAAAGTCTCCGGCGCAATTATAGCCTTCGGCTCACTGTCGCATCTTTCTTTGATTGAGGAAGAATACCGCAAGGGAACAGAGGTTTAATTTATGGATAAAGATAAAATAAAACAGGGTGTAAGGCTTCTTCTTGAGGGAATAGGGGAGGATACGGATCGTGAGGGACTTATCGATACTCCCGACAGAATCGCCCGTATGTACGAGGAAATTTTCGCGGGACTTAATCAGGACGCATCCGAGCCGTTAAGCAAGGTTTTTACGGCACAGAATACCGATATGATTATTGAAAAAGACATAACATTCTATTCTATGTGCGAACATCATCTGCTTCCTTTTTACGGCAAGGCGCATATCGCGTATATTCCTAACGGAAAGGTGGCTGGATTAAGCAAGCTTGCCCGCACGGTTGAGGTTTTTGCGAGAAGACCGCAGCTTCAGGAGAGAATGACCGTACAGATAGCCGAGGCGCTTATGGAAGAGCTTGACGCCGCGGGCTCAATGGTAATTCTTGAGGCAGAGCATATGTGCATGACAATGCGCGGCATCAAAAAGCCCGGAAGCCGCACCGTGACAATCGCTTCAAAGGGCAGGTTTGCCGATGACGCAGAACTCAGGCAGACCTTTATCAGCATTGCGGGGGTAAAGTAATCGATGTTAATCGGAAACCGGGATTTTGACAGCAATCACACGCATATAATGGGCATTCTAAACGTAACTCCGGATTCCTTTTCGGACGGCGGGCGGTTCAACGGCAGGGAAAATGCGCTGCGGCACGCGCTTTCGATGATTGAGGACGGGGCGGAAATAATAGACGTAGGAGGAGAATCCACACGCCCAGGCTACACTATGATATCCGAAGATGAGGAGATAGAGCGTGTCTGCCCGATAATAGAGCTTCTTAAGCGCGAAACAGACGTTCCGGTATCTCTTGACACCTACAAAAGCGGCGTGGCTCTTGCGGGAATCAAGGCAGGCGCGGACATGATAAACGATATATGGGGGCTTAAGTTTGATTCCGAAATGGCAGGGGTTATCGCCGCTTCCAAGCTTCCATGCTGTCTGATGCACAACCGTGACAGCGTAAAATCGCCGTATACGGACTTTTTATCCGATATGCTTTCCGATATGCGCAGAACACTGGAAATTGCCGCAAACGCCGGAATAACGCGCGACAGAATAATTCTTGACCCGGGGGTCGGCTTCGGCAAAAGCTATGAGCAGAATTTACAGGCAATAAAGTATCTCGACAGTCTTGCATGTCTTGGCTATCCGGTTTTGCTCGGAACCTCGCGCAAATCGGTTATAGGTCTGACGCTTGACCTCCCTTCCGATGAGAGAGTGGAGGGCACGGTAGCGACCTCGGTAATCGCCGCCATGCTTCACTGTATGTTTGTGCGCGTCCATGATGTCAAAGAAAATTACCGCGCCGTCAGAATGGCGGAGGCGGTTCTGAATGCAGATGGTTCTGAATGAAAAATTCAACCAGATTGACAGATTCGGGAGCAGCAAGCTGTTATGATAAGGAGAATCAATATGGATAAAATCACCATCGACAGGCTTAAGATATTCTGCAATCACGGCGTATATGAGGAGGAAAAAAAGAACGGTCAGAACTTTTATGTGACGGCGGTTCTTTATCTTGATACCTATCCGGCAGGCGTTTCGGACGACCTTACAAAGTCTGTGAACTATGCGGAATTATGCCAGAACATAACCGGCTTTATGCAGGAAAACCGCTATAATCTTATCGAAGCCGCCGCCGAAAATCTCGCCGCGTATATTCTTACTGAAAATAGCGCAATACACGCCCTCGAGCTTACGGTACATAAGCCCGAGGCACCCATAGGACTTCCGTTTGAAAATGTGTCGGTTACCATATTCCGTGAATGGCAAAAAGCATACATCGCGCTTGGCTCCAATATGGGGGATTGTAGGGCGCTTCTTGACAGTGCAATTGAAAAAATATCCGCAAATCCTGCGGTAAGGCTCCTCAAAAAATCTTCATATATAGTGACAAAGCCTTACGGCGGAGTAGTACAGGACGATTTCTTAAACGGATGTATAGAAATTGAAACCTGTCTGAGTCCGCAACATCTGCTGGAATTCCTTCACACTGTTGAAAACGAAGCGGGAAGAACCCGCGAGGTCCATTGGGGACCCCGCACGCTCGACCTCGATATAATACTGTACGGCAATAAAATTATAAACAGCGAATTTCTTACCGTGCCGCACTGTGATATGCAGAACCGTATGTTTGTTCTTGAGCCGCTTTGCGAAATTGCGCCGTACGCCTATAACCCTGTGTTTGCAAAAACTGCGCTGACGCTTAAAAAGGAGCTTGAACAGTGCATTAAATAATATTCATTCTGATAAGTCCGACAACCTTGCCGATAACGTCGCATTGCTCGACTATAATCGGCTCCATCGAATCATTCTCGGGCTGAAGTCTGTAATGCCCGTCTTCCTTATAAAAACGCTTAACCGTTGCGGAATCGTCCACAAGAGCGACTACAACTTCGCCGTTGGACGCCGTGCTTTGCCTTGCAACGATAATATTATCCCCTTCGTAAATTCCCATGTTAATCATACTGTCGCCCTTGACGCGCAGCATAAAGAGCTCTTTGTTGGGCAGCATATCAACGGGAACGGGAAAGTAATCCATGATGTTTTCCGAAGCGAGGATCGGCTGTCCGGCGGCAACCGTACCTACAATGGGAATATTGACCATATCGCGTCTTGTAATTCCGAATTCGTCGTCAATAATCTCAATTGCGCGGGGCTTGGTCGGGTCCCTTCTTATATAACCGTTCTTTTCAAGCGTTTCCAGATGTGCATGGACACTGGAAGTGGAGCGCAACTTGACCGCCTCGCAAATCTCTCTTACCGACGGCGGATAGCCCTTTGCCAGAATCTGTGACTTCATAAATTCAAGAATTTCCTTCTGCTTGGCAGTAATTCTTCCGTTACTCATACGAAAAATCCTCCTAAATTAATCAACCCTGAAAGCGGACAAAAACGTCCCCTGTAAAGAATCATATTAAAATCTGTATTTATCATAACACATCCCGTCAAAAAAAGCAAACAAAAGTTCCGAAAAAATGTTCGATTTTTCTGTTGACAAACAGTTGTTCGGGTGGTATTATAATTTTACCGAACAGATATTCGCTGTGTAAATACCGACTAAAGGACACCGCAGGTAATATATTATTAGAAAAGAAAAGCAGCGCCTACGGGCGCAGACACCCGAAGAACAGGAGGAACAATTATGATAAGAACCGTTTGTAATAAGTTTTCATATATCTGTCGCGGCGTTTTTTGCCGCAAGAGAGCCTTGTATGCCCACAGAACGGTAATTACGGCAGTGGTTCTGGCAGTAATGCTTATCGCGTTTCTGTCGGCAAGCGTAATTGTCAGAGCGCAAAACAGTAATCGGTCCCTGAATGAGAAAATATATTATACGAACATTACCGTGGAAAAGGGTGATACCCTTTGGAATATAGCCGAAGAATACATGGATTACGGACATTATGACAATATATACGAGTATATGGAGCATCTGACAAAACTTAACCACATGACTTCCGATGATTTATATGCGGGAGAGCATCTTATTGTCACATACTATGCTTCAGGAGAGAATTAAATTAGGAAAACGCTTATTAAAGCGTTTTCCGCGCCGGATTTGCGCCGCAAAGGGGTATATTACTTGGCAAATCCGCGCGCATCTGCCGGAAGTTCTAAGGAAGCGGTGATTTAATCAGAGCTTCCTTAGAACCTTAATCAGCCCACCCCTTAAGCCGTCGGCGCAAGCCGGCATTTCGGACCGGATATCATGTCCGGTCCTATATCTTTTTACTTGTAAAAAAAAGTCAAAAGCGTTATAGTTATTTTATCGGGAGGATAATATGGAACTTGATAAAAGATTAGCCGACGGACTTGACAAAATAGGAATCCGTGAGCTTTCAGCCATACAAAAGGAGTGCTTTGAACCCGCAGTAAGCGGCAAAAACATTATCGCCTGCGCCGCCACTGGTACGGGAAAGACCTTTGCGTATTTGCTGCCGATAATAGCCTGCAATGCGGATAACGCCGCACTTTATTCGGTGATATTGGCTCCGACCAAAGAACTGTGCATACAAATATGCAGCCAGATTAACTTATTATCCAATAGCTCGGGAATCCCGGTGACAGCAGCAGCGCTGTTCGGGGGCGTCAATAAACAGCGCCAGCAGCAGATCCTGAAAAGCAAGCCGAATATTGTCGTGGGAACCTATCAGCGCATATACGAGTTAATCAAGGAGCGCAAAATATCAGTTCATAATGTGAGAAGCTTTGTAATTGATGAAGCGGACAGACTTGTAAACAGTGAAAATATTGACGGAATAATTTTACTTCGCAAATGCTTTATGCGGGACATTCAGATTATGTTATTTTCGGCATCGATTACAAGCGCGACTCAAAAGACGGCGGCGCTTCTTTGCGATAATTTTGTTAAAATTTTCACAAGCGAAAAGCTTCAGATTCCCCCGAATATAGAGCATATATATTTTGTGGTGGAACGCCGTGATAAAATCGAAACCGTGCGCAAGGTTATAAAGGCTCTGGACACACGTCACTGCATGATTTTTTCCAATTCAAAATACGACGCGGACGAAATTTCGCAAAAGCTTACTTATCATAATTACAATGCAAAATGCATTCATGCGGGCTGCGATAAAAACCTCCGAAGACAGATTGTCGATTCCTTCAGAAACGGTAAAACAGATTATCTGATATGCTCGGATGTTGCCGCTCGAGGACTTGATTTTAAGAATATAAACGCCGTAATAAGCATAGGTTTGCCCTCAAAGCCCGTAGATTATCTTCACAGAGCCGGACGCTGCGGACGTGACGGACAAAAAGCCGTATGCGCGTCGATAATAACCGAAAATGAGCTGCAGACCGTTAAAGCCTGCCAGAAAGCCTTTGGCATAAATATTCTGCCCAAAAAGCTTTATCAGGGCAAAATTGTACGCAAATAATCTTGAAAATTCCACTGTACATATGCTTATAACGCGTACGGTTTCTTGCCGCAAAAGAGATATTATGGTATAATATGAGTACTTAGCGAGGTTTTTACGAGCTTAGTACGAATATATACCTGACACCTTAGCGAGGCGAAGCCGAGTTTAGTTGTCATNGTATAATAAGTGCAAACACTTATTATCATTCTGCGGCCGCCGAATATGCCTTCAGCATGCTNGGCTCGTCGCGTTTATGGTATTATATGAATAATTTATTAAATGACACCGGGAGGGATTTATTATATGTGTAAACATTTAGTTGTATATGTCAAAGCGTCCGAGCTTCAGGAATTTGTGGATTTGCTTGATTCCAAAGGCTGGGCCGTTATAGACGTTGAGCCGCGTACAAAATTCTGGTTTTTCTTCAGCTTCGTTTTGTCCTACACAATCATATGTGAATATGTAGGTGATGAGGAATCCTTTGAGGATTTTGATTCCGAAGAATATGTTGATAAGCTTGAGGACGAACTTGACGGAAAGGACGAAACCTGAATTTAATGCGGGATTTGAGGAAATACCATGCGGAATCGGTGTTTTACGGTAAGGAAATTTCGTTAAACCTGAGTTTAGCGAAATTATACATTGCTCTCCGATTCATCAATTTTCACCCCTAATTCTGTATTTTTCACGCTTAAAGCAAGTTTAACCAAGGAGTTTTTATGCCGGAATTAACTTATCATGAACAGGAAAAACAACAGGCGACAATCAAATTGCGGCAGCTTCAGAAAGAGCTTCCGGCTTTTTTGATTGATTATTTCAGAGGTGTTGAGTACATGAACGCGCCGAGGACGAGAATCGCGTACGCAATTGACCTCAAGACTTTTTTTGAGTATATGCATGAGAATAATTCGTTCTGCAGGAAGTTTGAGATTCACGAGCTGCCTTTTTCGGTGCTTACGCAGATAAAATCCTTTGATATAGAGGAATATCTGGAGTATCTCAAATTATATGAAAAAGACGGCAGACAGTATACGAATAATGAGCGGGCAATTAAGCGTAAGCTTTCGGCGCTCCGCTCCATGTATAATTATTACCACAAAAACAAGCTTATTGACGAAAATCCTGTTTTGCAGGTCAATATGCCCAAGCTGCATGACAAGGCTATTGTCAGGCTAGAGGCGAACGAGGTTGCCGAGCTTCTCGACATGGTGGAGACCGGGGAAGGAATGACCAATAAGCAGCTTGAACAGCACGAACGCCTTAAATGCCGTGATTTGGCGATACTTACTCTTCTGCTCGGTACGGGAATCCGTATATCGGAATGCGTAGGTCTTGACGTCAATGACGTGGATTTTAACAATTCACGCATCAAAATAGTCCGCAAGGGCGGCTATGAGGCATATGTGTACTTCGGGGATGAGGTTGCCGAGGCTTTGGGCGAATATATGATGGAACGCAAAGACAAAAATGCCGTAGAGGGACATGAAAACGCGCTTTTTCTTTCAAACAGGAACAGCCGGATTACCGTGAGAAACGTGGAAATTATGGTTAAAAAATATGCCGGAATCGTCACGCCCATGAAGAAAATAACCCCGCATAAGCTGCGAAGCACCTACGGCACCAATCTTTATCAGGAAACAGGCGATATTTATCTGGTTGCCGATGTTCTGGGACACCACGACGTTAATACCACCAAAAAGCATTATGCCGCAATCGAAGAAAACCGCAGAATGTCGGCGCGTAATAAGGTAAAGCTCAGAGAAAAATAGATTTTATATTAATCAGCCGGACGGCGGAGGAAGTTCCTCCGCCGTCTCTTCTTCCGCTCCAGATGAGGTGTTATCTTCATTTGAGATCTCCTCTTCCTGCGAAGAGGAAGGCTCCGGCAAATCGCCGGTGGATTCGTCCGGCTGAGAATCCGTAGTGTCCGGCTCGGGATTCCCGGTTTCGGGAGAGCTTGTGCCGTCCGTTGTTTCATCCGGCTGAGGTTCGGGTTCTGTTGGAATTTCAGTTGTCGGCTCAGGCGCGGTTGCCTCAGGCGTGGTCTCCGGTTCCTTCACGGTGAGCTTTAACGGTTGCCGCAAATGATTTCCGAAAACGTCTATCAGATTATAGTTCAGGCTGTACACGCCCGGCTTATCGATTTCGTATTTTCCCGTAAAATATACATATTCCGATACGTTCGCTCCCGATTTGTCATGGGCTTTTGCGCTGCTCAATACGACCGTTTCGGATGAGCCCAGGATAAGTTCAAATACGGGAGGCGCCGTAAGCTCTGCTATCTCGGTCTGGCACCAAGGTGTTCCGTTTGAGGTGTCTGTCGGCTCCCATGTTATTTCCTCGGGAATCGGAATAATCCGATTTGCGGTTTCGTACCGTTCCTCGCTCTCATCGCTGTATATTTTTATTTCCGATTCAAAAGAACAGTTCTCATATATCCATTTCGCGTCCGCGACGGTAAGCGTAATTCCGTCGCTTAAGTCATCCGTGCTGCCCTCTCCTATTGCGGTGTAGCTTTCGGCAATCAGGGAATTTTTATCGCCTTGGGTGTCGTAGTCAGGTGAATGAAAAACCGTTTTGCCGCCGAAAGAGGTTGCGTATCGGTAAAAACGCTCTTTTCTCTCGGATGCAGACCACGCGCTTTTGGAGGTGGAGGCATACGGCGCGGTGAAATCGCCCTCTTTGACATTGCGGGCGGCAAAAAGCATATATCTCTCCGCTTTTTCGGAAAATGCCTCTGCCTCGGAGTCCCATTCATAGGCCGCCATGCGCCCCGTCGCCAGATTCAGTTCCAGTTTGTAAATACCGCGCACCGTTTCGGGCGGAATATCCGTTTCATGCTCCGTAGAGCCCTCGGTTGGCTTTGAGTTATCGTCCGTGCCGTCTGAGTGCTTATCCTGGCGGTTGTTTCTTGTTATGACTATAACTGCCGCTACTATGGCGAGAACCATTGCCAGAAACGCAAAATAATACTTGAGATTATGCGTTTTTATGAAGCGGCGGAAATTTCTTTTACGGGAAGTGTAAACCATCTCTAAATTTCCTTTACTCCGGTCTCAATCCTTTGCTTAACGTATTCCTTAAGCATGGCTACGGTTCCGTCGATTCCGAGCTTGCTGCTGTCTATGCACAAATCGTAGCTGCGGGAATCTCCCCATTTTTTGTTTGAATAAAAATTATAGTAATTTGCGCGTTTTTTGTCGGTCTTGACAATCAAATCGCGCGCCTTGTTCTCGTTGTAGCCGTATATGCGCATGATGCGCTTTATTTTGGCGTCCATATCCGCCTTGATGAAAACGCTGATGCAGCCCGGATGGTTTTTCAGCGCGTAGTCGGCGCATCTGCCCACAATTATGCAGGATTCGCTGTCCGCAAGCTTCTTTATTGAATCGTGCTGCGCCATAAAAACACGCTGGTTAAGCGGCATATCAATAAATGAAGGCGTAGAATAGCCCATGGAGTAAGTGTCCATTACAAGTGAGTACAGAAAGCTGTTCGTCGGCTTTTCGTCATGTGTGTGAAAAAGCTCCTCCGTCAGTCCGCTGTCCTTGGCTGCAAGCGCCAGAAGCTCCTTATCGTAGCATTTTATCCCCAATTCCGCGGCAAGTGCCATGCCTATCTGCCGTCCCGCGCTGCCGTATTCTCTGCCGATGGTTATAACATAATTATTATCCATGAAGATACCTCCTGTTCTGAAACAATTATCCTTCTTAATATCAATTATACTTTATCAGTACGTTTATTTCAAGCGTTCAAGCAGAGCCTTAAAATAATCGGGAAGAGGAGCCTCAAACTCCATATATTTTCCCGTTCTCGGATGAATAAAGCCCAACGTACGGGCGTGAAGCGTCTGCCCCTGTAAATTGAAGGGCGGTCTGGCACCGCAATAAAGAGTATCGCCCAAAAGAGGATGCGATATGCTTGCCATGTGTACCCGAATCTGATGCGTCCTTCCGGTTTCAAGGCGGCATCGGATATGCGCAAAGCCCTTGAGGTTGGAAATAACCTCGTAATGCGTGACTGCTTCTCTTCCGTTTTGACGGTTGACCGCCATTTTTTTGCGGTCATTGGGGTTCCTGCCTATGGGGGCGTCGACTGTCCCCGTCATTTCACCGAAATTATTGTAGCATATAGCCTCATAATATCTGGTTATGCTGTGGTTTTTAAGCTGTTCGCCAAGGCTGAGGTGAGCGGCGTTGTTTTTGCAGGCTATAATGATTCCCGTCGTGTCCATATCTATTCTGTGTACGATTCCGGGGCGCAGAACGCCGTTGATTCCCGAAAGCGCGTCCTTGCAGTGATACATAAGGGCGTTGACAAGCGTGCCGCTGTAATGCCCGGCTGCGGGGTGTACAACCATTCCCTTCGGCTTGTTTATTAAAATAACGTCGTCGTCCTCATATACGATGTCGAGAGGGATATTTTCGGGAAGTATTTCAAGCTCGGCGGGAAAAGGTACGTTTACGGTAATAACTTCGCCACCTGAAAGCTTATAGTTTGACTTAATATTTTTATTGTCAACCAAAACAAGACCGTCGCCGATAAGCTTCTGTATATAGGAGCGCGAAAAGCTAAGCGTGCTTTCTTCCGTGTCCGTACCGCTGTAATCCGAGAGCGTATCAGACAAAAATTTATCGATACGCTCTCCCGCTTTGCTTTTCTCCGCCTGTAATTCGATTGTGTCAAGATATTCCTTCATCGCCGCCGCTGTCCTTTGCCGTACTGCTTTTCTTTTTGCGGAATTTGTTTTTTATAAAATCAAAATCATTATCCTTGTATACGAAAAATATAAGAATAATCAGCGCAATCATTGAAAGCACGACGCATATATCCGCAAAATTAAACACCGGAAAATCTATAAGCTGAAAATATATGAAATCATGAACATATCCGTTTGCTATCCGGTCTGTCAGATTGCCTGCCGCGCCTGACGCCAGAGTAACCAAAACCATGCAAAGCGGCCTGTATCTGCGCTCGTGCGGCGTTATTATGAATACAAATGTCATAACAGCCAGCATTGTAAACGTGATTATTATAAAAAACGTCTGCTTGCCTGCGAGCATTCCCCACGCCGAGCCGGTGTTCTGAATGTAGGTCAGCTGCAAAACGCCCTTGATAACCGTAAAAGGTTCCTTGTCCTTAAGATAAAGCACGGAAAGGTATTTGGTTATCCTGTCGATTCCTGTCAGAACAGCCAATATAAGTATACTTGAAATATATCTCAACGCTTTTTTCATTTTGCACTCCAATTATATATATTTCCGTAAAATAACCATGATACGTCCTTTTCTTGTTTCCGAAACGGCGCGCTCAAATTTAAGCTTGCCGAGTCCTCTTACGGAAATTATGTCCTCATCCTTCAGACCGTAGGCGTTGGTGGTTATAATTCTGCCGTTTACCGCGACCTTTCCCGCCTCGATATACTGTATTATATGGTTTCTCGAATGTCCGAAGCCAAGCGAAATAACCGCGTCAAGGCGAAGCGACGCAACGCTTCCCTGTATCTTTTCAAAGCGCGGCTCATAATTGAATTCCATATCCGGAACCGCTTCGGCTTTCACAAAGGTGTGCCTTATTTTGGAAAGTGAGGATACTATGTAGTCGGTAATTGAATTTACGCAGAATACATACGCGCAGCCGCTTTCGACAATAATATCGCCGAGCTTTTCACGGGCTATTCCCAGATTCAGAAGCGCTCCGAGATAATCCCTGTGCCCCAGCTCCTCGGCAAAGCGAGAATCGGACGGAGCTATTCGGATTATGTCATAGGGTTTTTCGTAAGGGTAATCCTCATACGGAAGAAAAAGAACAAGCTTTCTCTCGGCTAAATCGTAGCCGCCCATCTCCTTTCGGACAACGGGCGGCATATCCTTTAGAGCCGTGTGAAAAATACTCTGCCCGTTAAGGTCAAGAAAATCCGTAGCAACCGGAATATCGCGGTTATAGCACATATCTGCCTGCTCAACGAGGTGATTGTATATGTATCCTGTATCCTTATCCTTCATCAGAACTTAAAATCAGGTCCGAAGGAAAACTCGCCGCCGGACAGCAGCTCCTGAAAATCTCCCGAAATATCAATGAATCTGGGCGTAACTATGAAAATATAGTTGGAAATTTTCTGGAGATTGCCGTGAATCGAAAAGCACGCGCCCGAGGTAAAATCAATAATTCTCTGCGCAAGCTCGACATCAAGCCCCTCAAGGTTGAGCACTACCGCTCTTCCCGACAGAAGCGTTTCCGCAATCTCTCTTCCGTCCTCAACATTGGTAGGCTTGATTACGCAAACCTCCATGCCGTTGTTTTTCTCCTGCATTGCCACTACTCTGCCTCCTGACGTTTTGGCTGTGCCGCGTCCCGACTGGCGCGCCGGTTTAACCGGCTTAGCCGGAGTTTCCTCCTTGACTTCGGGAATATAATCGTCCTCCGGTTCGGGTTTCCTTGCGGCTGTACCGCTGCCGGATTTGGTGCGTGCTATTGTTCTTACGGTTGAAACCTCGTCGTCGCCGTCATCGTCATACTCATCATATTCATCATCGTCGTCATAATTGCTTCCAAGCTTCATTTTGTCAAGAAATCCGTCTATAAAACCCATATCAATCTCCTTTTATATTGTATTCTCGTTCACCGAATATGGCGGTGCCGACTCTGACATGGGTCGCCCCCTCTTCAACGGCAACCTCAAAGTCGTTGGTCATTCCCATAGAAAGATAATCCATATCTGTATTATCAATGTTTTGAGCCTTTAAGTCAACACATAATTGCTTCATAAGCCGAAAATATTGTCTGTTTTCTTCCGGATTATCCACAAAAGGCGCGCTTGTCATAAGCCCTTTGACAGTAATTCCGGGCAGAGCCGCTATATCGGGCAGGATTTGTGACGTTTCCTCTGCCGTAAAGCCGTATTTGCTCTCCTCACCCGCAATATTGACCTCAAGAAGGATCGGTACGGTTATGCCTTTTTTAACGGCGTCCTCGCTGATTTGCAGCGCAAGCCTCATCGAATCGACGGAATGTATAAGGCAAGCCTTATCAATTACCTGCTTTACCTTATTGCGCTGTAAATGCCCTATCATGTGCCAGTTTATATCTTCCGGGAGAACGGGGCTTTTCGCCGTTATCTCCTGAACCTTGTTTTCGCCGAAATCCCTTATTCCGGCAGCGTAAATCTCACGGATCATTTCAACTGGCTTTGTTTTGCTGACCGCAATCAGCTTTATTTCATCGGGATTCCGTCCCGCCCTGAGCGCCGCCGTTTCTATTCTTTTCTGCACTTCTGATAAATTATCGTTTAGACTCATTCTATTCTATCAACTCGCTTTCCTTAACGGTTTTGTGGTCAAGCACAATATGGTCGTAGGTTGCAAGACCGTAATCGGTGCCCTTTTCTATAATGCAGTATTCGTCATTTTTGTCGATAATCGAAACAGCCTTAAATACCGCGTAGCCTCTGTTTACGCAGTACACGCCGTCCAGCTCCTGAATAATCCCGACGGTGAAGATTTCCTGTGAATCTGCAATCGTTATAATTTGTCCAGACTGAAAATCATTCATGGAAACATAATAATTGTCCTTATCCGAATAATATATTGTCGGAAAAACGGACTCAAGGTATTCGTTGCCGTTGCTGTCGTAACGCTTTAACACAAGGGCTCCGCTGTCCGACATGCACCTTCTGGGAATGACGTAGGAGTTTTTCCTGAATACGGCGGAGGCAGGTATTTTAAGCCCCGATACCGTCTGTTGCTCCATCTCAAGCACAACATGGCGTTTAGCGGAAAAATTCGGCAGATATTTTGTCATTCTGATTTTGCCGTAGAGAGCGCCGCCGACATTCACAATCTCAAAGCCCGCGCTGCATTCTATATTTTCGTCGGGAAAGCTTATGTTGATTGATTCCGTTTCCGCAAGTCTTGCCGCCTGGGTTTCGTCAAGCTGTATGTATATATTCCAGATGTCGCTCGTAATAAGCTTGTACGCAGGGTCGTTTACATTTATAATCGAGTCCGCCTGAAGATTATGACTGCTGTATGACGATGTGTCAAAAAGCTCGGGACGGAGCCCGCTTTCGTTAAAATTCTCATAGCCGTCGGCATAATAAACAACAAGCCCGCTGTCCGGAGCAGTAACCTTATGAAAAAAATCCAGATTATCGGTTTCCTTCGCAAAAGTGTCGAGATTTTCAACGATGCTGTCCGAGCGCAGCTCAAAAATACTGTTGCCTATGCTGTCCGCGGCGGAATACACATCCGAGAAGCTTGAGCCGTCATAGCTTTTGGTCAGAGCAAAAAGCTGTTCCCTTATTTTTACAAGCCCGTCGTCCGAAAATTCTCCGGAGCTTTCTTCCTTAATCTTTTCCGCAACGCGACCCGTTTCGTCAATGGAATAAATTATCGTATTTTTGCCCGCTCTGTGGTTGTTTTTGAGAAAATAATTCGCGGTTCCAGAATATGCGGCATTCACGATTCGTTCTTCCCTGACTATAAAGCCCGTAAAGCTTCTGTCCACCGCCAGAGAGCCGTCGTAAACCTCATATATGACGGTTTTCTTGGACGATGCGTAAATAATAACGGAAATAACAAAATAAATTAATATTACGCCGAATATTATTATTCCGATATTCAACGTCGGCCTTCGCCGGAATTTGTTTATATTCTGCCTGTGTGCTGCCATGAGGACAAATCCTTCCTGAATTTCTGCCGAAGCGTTTAGATTATAACCCTGCTTCTTCTAAGTATATCATTTTTTTGAAAAAAATACCATTATATTTTGACTGTTTTAGGAAAATCATAATACCAAAGATATTAAAACTCATATAGGAGGTTGTAAAAATATGGATTCAAGAATTTTGGATTATACCGCTTTAGTCCTTGTTGTTATAGGAGCAAT
>JAAVHB010000009.1 GCA_014799955.1 Butyrivibrio sp.
GCGGCATTCGCCACAGTGTTAATGTCGCCGCCGGATAACTGAGAAAGCATTTTCACCTTAATCAGCAACCGATAAAATGCGTCATCTGCGCCAAAACGCTTCACACCGAAATTGGCGCCGTATCTATCGAGAACAGAACCACGAGCCAAATCAATATTATCCCACAGCTTAATGGTCTCTGCTTGCGCTTGAACAGAGTCCAAACCCCAAGCTAAAACCGAGAATAATTTTCCGATATTCGTTTCAGTGGGTCGCTTTAATTTGCTATTATCACGGTCTTTTCGTGTATATGCGCTTGTTAAAGCGTCAAGCATTTCTGACAAATAATTTCTCATACTATGCTCACCATACTTTCCTCGATTACTGCTTTTTCACGAGCCGCGATCTCGATATTGCCCCAACCGTAATTTTCTCCGTCGGGGCTGATTTGTAATGTGAAGTCAATCACACCCGGTACTCTGAAAACTTCTGTCGGGAGCGCAACACAAATCACCGGCTGCCCGATATTCAAGCCTGTATTAGTGCTGCCGCCGATATACGAAACAAGATTTTCCTTTATCTGCTCCATACCGTCTAATGGAAAGTGGCTGTCGGTAACAAGCCTCGATATTCTTACCCACACATTTACGGGTGTAGGGCGGCTAAAGCTAATGTCGTACACTTGTCCTGTTTTACTGACGACAGGAACCGTCACATTGCCGAATGTTTGAATTCCTGCGGCCTTACGTCTGAAAATAGCTTCCGCAATCTTTTCATCAAGACCACCGTAGGCTACAATCTCAATAGAATGAGGGGGGAGACCGTTTGCACTTTGAAAATCGGAGCAATTTTCATCACCCGTAACTGCAATAACCGCCTCTACACTTTCATAAATCTCTGCTACTATCGCGTCAATATTCACACCGCCGGCGAAGTCAACAGAAAGATAATACCGCTCTCTGAATTCAGCGTCTGTTTCAGTGTTTCTGCCGCCCTCGAAAGGTTGCTCATTCGTGACCGATGTAATGCCAGACTTAGGATTTGTAATCGTGCTTATCGTATATTCTGCCGTGTTACCGTCTGGACCGGACACCGCTGCGGTAGCCGGAAGTATTACAAAGCCATTTTGTATAACTCCCGTTTTGATCGTGACGTACTGCATTCCTGTTGTCGTTTCGGCAAGAAATCCTTCCGGAACAGAAACACCGTCGAGTCCCTCAAACCGAAGATAGCCTACTGCTTTCTGCGCTCCCAAAAGTTGTAAACCTATTGCTCGACCTAAGTTATACAAACTAGAGCCTACCGCCGTATCAATAAATCGGCTGTTATACACATCTTCAATTGTTGAAAACAAGAGGTTAAGTACCCAAGCATATATTCGGAGAAACACACCTAACGGAGAACGGACCGTGAGATTTGCCTTTGAGCCAAATAACTCGCGAGCTTTATATTCCAACGCGTCAAGCAACTCCGCGTATGTCGGTCGCCTAAAACCTGCGTCAGTCAAGCCCCAATCAGTAGCTTTTGCCATTATGCCGTCACCTCCAGCTTTATCTTCTCGCCATTTTCAAGAGTAGCAATGACCGTCACTTCAACTGCTCGTTTCTCATACGAAAATTTAAGATCATCTATACGCGTAACAGACGGTTCTTGAAATATTGCTTCGCGTATAACTTCCTCTATCTCTCCATCGTCGATTTCGTTCTGATTTTTTCCAAGAATACGCTCATAATCTGTTCCGTGCGTTTCATCAGCAAAAAATTCAGCTTTCCACGTCAAAAGCGTATTCCGAACATTCTGAATGATTGTATCCTCCTCATAGATCTTTTGGAAAGAACCGTCACTGTCGAAAACCAAGTCACGAGTTTCTTCATCAAGTTTCAGAGTCATATTGTCCATATAGTCCTCCTACCCACCTATAAACACATCTGCGCTACCGTCTCTAACGTTTCCGCCAATCGAAACAGCGTCACCAACCCGTGCGGCAGGCAAGCCGTTGATAAATACCGTTGAGCTACCTTCTGAGATTTTATCTTGGTGTGAGGGGTGTACAAGACAACCGTGAGCAGCATAACTGTCACCGAGCCGTCCTGCTCCTTTTCCATTTATGTTCACATTAGGACTGCACTCTACCAACGGAACGGATCCGCAGCCATCGTGTCCTGTACAGCAATCATCTAATCTTGTAGCTGACGGCATAACCCAAACCTCCTAATTGATATTGACAACCGCACCTTTGATTGTGACGATACCTTTTGCGTTGATCGTTACGTCCGTNGTGTTCATCTCTATCTTATTTGCTGTAAATTNGGCTGTTGTATCGCTGTTTTTTATCAGCACCTTATCCGGGGTTACTGCAACAAATATGCTGCCNTCGTCTTTGGCTATAACGTGACTTTCGNTTGGCAGTCCCTGCGNNTTNTAGNCNCCAGATATAATAGCACCTACAAATACGGCGTCACTTGTCGCGTGATTACGTTCTGTAAGAGGNACNGCCTCTTTACCGCCGGTAACGGTGCTATCCATATCGTGATCNAGATAGACCACCAAACCGGTGTCTCCGACTTTTATCCACGGTCTGAAGATNAACCCACCGCANCGCATACAAACAACAGGAACNTTCAATATNGGCGGTTGNCTTTCATATTTTCCATTCTGTAAACTCTTAGACATAGGCTGCACATTGACCGTCATTTTTTCGGGATCGAAAGCAATGACTTGGACTATCGCGGCAACACAAATNGANCTTGCGAGTTTTCTGTCGTGNGTTTGCTCNTAATTNTAACTGTTTATATCCGGCATATCACACCTCACTTAANATCTTCTTCGTTCACCCAACCGTAGACGGTNGAGCNGCTGCCGTTTGTGTGAACCAGATGATAGGGGTGNGCTGCTCCCGGAGCAAGAAGCGTAATTTTTGCNTCGCCGGGAGTGCAGCTATACCCCTTNTCGCCCGTGCTGCTAACATAATGCCTNGTTCCNACAAAATTCACNGTATCTNCGATTTCATACGATCCNCNGCCATTATNACCGTTTCCTGCNCTGCCGCCAGAAACACCATTATTTGNCGTATTTGAACCNGTACTCATCGANATAGGNTTCAGNTCCATTGANGTTTTCCAATCACCNGAACGNCTTCCCGNNTGCGTNCCCTTNGCAACAAGGAATTTGCCGTTAAGNTCTTTCGATTGAATTTTTATGACCTCAGCAGTAGCTATTCGGTATTGCAACAAACAGGAACGNGAAATAAGATCTTCATCNCGATCTTCTCCCGTNATCTGCGTGTTTGAAGCAGTTTCAAANGGTATNGCTNTTTTCTCCTCNTCTGCATTTAACAGTCCGTTTGCAGGNGTAAGNACAAGNCCGCCGTCTATGCTGTCNTCAGATTTTGTGATGTAAATTTGTCCNGTAGCAGCGAATAATGAAACGNCTTTTACANTCACTCACCACAATTTCCGTAAGCACNTGCTTTAANATACCCCGGCANACNCGCCCNCGAGGATAAGTTATATCATTAGACAGCTCNCATTTAGCAACTTCAACACCGAAAATATTCAATAAATCCCGAACAATAGCTGAGGCTTTGATATTTTCAGAATANGTCTTGTTTATCAANGAACCCAGAATTTCGTCNGCACAAGGCTGTATCGTCATCGTAGTTGTCCAATCNACATTGGACTGCTTATGCTTTAANCCGACAACTTTTCCGACCAAAATNCACCCNACGTCTCCTTGATAACCTGCGTTCAGNACAACAGGATCGTTCTTNTTAATATTCGCTCGTGTATTAGGCGAGAGGTTNGTAACNTTTACCGTGGCAACAGGCGGCTCATCACTATCNTCGAATGGGATCTCAAACGAAAAATCCAGACCGTCAAGCGTATATTTGTTGTGACCGATTACNAGNGTAGCGTCTCTTATCCAAAAAGCCATATCAGCCAACCCGCCTTTCNTACAAGTACAGCTTAACCTCGCGNCCAAAATTCTCCAACGTTANCTCCGAAATGNCCTCGCCCGTTATNCAAACAGGAATGATTACGGGTATCGGAAAGCGCTCATCTTCGACAACGTTAAACAACGGGCGCCCATATCTCACCACATCTCCGAAAGCAAGCACATTTCCGTTTATATCNAGCAGATCNACCGTGAAAAACNTGCCNNCGGNATTATACTTTATCGTAAANGTAAANGTCTTNTCTATNANCTTAACCGAGAACGAGTATGGCACGCGCGAAACNTCAACATCAATATACTCAATNTCTTGATTAAGATCCATCAGTTGNAAAGCCACACTCGNACCTCCTTTNTCGTTANGANGCTAAGCCGTTATATCCANCCGTTACCCNTGTTGCAGGAGCGGAACTGCTTGTTTGCGTGTATGCGCTACTATATCGCTCNGCNCTCGATGAACTCACCGACTCTGACGAAACCGTAGTCAATCCCGCATTNGCGGTNTGNGACAACTGAGCGTCTGAACTNTTGCCCGTATCTTGACTNGTCATAGGCTCNTTGCCGTTCATCGAAACATATCCCGCTGTGGTTATCTGNACTTGCCTAAAGGACGCNGAAAACGTNGCNCCNTTGCTGTTCTTGTAGTTACGATCNAATTTCAAACTCGTAAAAACAAGATTACTCATACGAGTTACTCCCGTATANGTCATTATGGCACGAGAGTCNCGCATAGCTTTCAGCATATTTATCGCGCTTTCACCTCCGACAATNGTNCCNGANATNCTGAGAACNCCGGCAGCGTTATTAACGTGATCGTTTATCTCGCTGCCGCTCTCAATCGGATTTGAGGTAACAGANCTGCTNTAACTCTCGCTCTCTTTTTCAACCACTCCATTTTGTGACGGAATAAAACGNACCGTCCCTTTTGAGCTTGAAAGCGTGTAAGCCATCTNAAAACCTCCAATCAAAATGCGTATTGCTGCTTTAATGCCATACGTTCAAGTTCTTCTTCCCTAAATTCCATATAAAGCTGGCGTATTGTNTCACGCAGAGACTCGCTCATATTCGCAATGCCTTCTTCGCTTACCTCGTTGCTTACGTTTATGTTGATTACAGGAGCAAACGAAATNACCGCNNCNGACTCGCTNCTATCTGAATTNTTTGGTGCAGGATCCGTGTTNGCTGTTTGCGGTTCCTCCCATTTTGNGCCGTATATCGCNGCAGCGGAAACATCTGGAGGNTTAAATTCTTCAANNATNGGCTTAACNTTATANCCNACATCAGAAACGTCATCAAAAGCCGAAACAATGCCGTCAGCCATANCCAATGCCGCGTCAACAGCTTCATCACCGTTTTTATCAATAGATCCGGCAAGACCGTCTACCANCATTTCGCCNACCCACGCCATTTCTGTGGACGGAGAATGAATTCCNAAGAACCCNCAAATNCCGTCCCANATACTCGAAGCNCAACCGCTTATCTGATCCCAAATCCAGCCTGCNAGACCTTGAATACCTTCCCACAAGCCTTTNACGAGATTTCCNCCTATTTCAAGCATCATACNCGGCAGNTCCGCNAGACCTCCNANTATGGCTTCNATTATCTGAGGGAGNTGNGCCACAAGCTGAGGAATAGCCTGTATGAGACCTAATCCCAACTGAACCACAAGATTTATTCCNGTTTCAATTATCGTAGGCANGTTCTCNGTTACAAATCCCACAATNCTCGTAATCAATGCCGGGAGCTGNTCTACCAAAAGCGGNATAGCATTTATGAGACCCATCGCGAGATTAAGGACAAGCCCNGCNCCCTGNTCAATTATCGTGGGAAGGTTNTCGGTNATAAATCCCACNAAACTTATAATCAATTCCGGAAGNCGTTCCACCAAAATCGGNATNGCGTCAATGATACCTTGNGTCAANCCGCTCAAAAGCTGCATTCCTGCGTCAAGGAGCAGGGGCATATTCTCNATGAGNGTATCGACNACCGTAATCACTGTGTCAACCACCGTGGGNATCAAAGTCGGCAGGGAACTGCCTATGCCGCTCGCCAAAGTCGANATAATGATTATCGCNGCTTCNGCGACNTTCGGNAGTGCTTTAAGCANTCCNGTNCCTACGGTCGTAACGATTTGGAGCGCNGCGTCNACTATNAAGGGCAAATTGTCAAGCAANCCTTGTCCTAAAGCCCCAAGTAGCTGCATACCTGCGTCNACCATCATCGGCAGCTTATCTATAACCATTCCCAANCCGTCNCTGAGGATNGTGCCGAGNGCTGTCATTGCNCCCGACAANCCNCCCTCTTTGAAAGCCGAGGAAAGCGTGGAGATTGAGTNTGTACCAAACTGAACNAACTCTCTTAAAGTNGGAGNAAGCTCNTCNGAAACNAGGATCTGGGCGCCTTCCAATGCACTNTGGAACATTGTNATGTCACCCGCGAGGTTATCAAGCTGCGTATCAGCCATAGCCTGCGCCGCGCCCGTTGTATTATCAAATGCGGTCTGTAAGTTANTGAGGTCTCCNCCTATCGCNCCGATAATATCNTCGTATGNNACGCCTGTGTCNGCNGCTTCCCACAACGCGTCNGCAAAATATTCGGCGTTGCCTTTAGCGTCTACAAGTATATCTGAAAAGTCCGACTCACTAATTCCGAGCTTTTTCAGATTATCTTGCATAGATGTGAGGTCAAGCCCGACATCAGAAAGAGAACTCGATAAGCTATCGGTAGTAAGCCACGCGCCGTCAATTGCCGCTGACAGTTCGTTAAATCTGTCTCCGGAATTAGCAAGCAAAGCGTTGACCGATTTCAAATCGGTCTTATTGAACAAATCACTAAGTACCTGTGTCTGTTCTTCCTGCGTCATTGTAGACAAAATACCGTTCAAATCATTGAAGGTATCATTGAGCGGACGCATATTACCTTCGGCGTCGAAAACTTCTAAGCCGAGCTTAGCCATCGACTTAGCAGCGGCGTCTGTCGGAGCCGATAAAGACAGTACGATATTTCTGAGTGCCGTACCGCCTTCTGCACCCTTAACACCATTATCAGCAAGAATTCCAAGAGCCGTACTCAGCTCAGTAGTTCCGCCAGCAAGGTTCTTCGCCGTACCACCTATCGTTAGGATCGCTTCACCAAGCTGAGAAACGCTGGTGTTCGACTTTGAGGACGCCTTTGCCATTTTGTCTACAAGTTCGGCAGTTTCATCTAGTGATAATCCTAAAGCAGACTGAGCGTCCGTCACCATATCCGACGCAGTGGCTAGTTCAATGCCACCGGCTGCGGCAAGGTTTAAGACATTCGGCAGCATAGCCATTGACGTATCTGCGTCATAGCCTGCCAATGCCATATAATTCAGAGCGTCTGCGGCTTGCGAGGCGGAAAATGCCGTAGATGAGCCCATTTCCATTGCAAACTCGCGTAGCTCATTATAAGTTTCATTTGCCTCGGAGCCTGCTGTGTTCAGCTCCTCGACTGTATATCCCATCGTTGCCGCAACCTGCGACATCGACGAGTCAAAAGCCATACCTGTATTTACCGAGGAAGCGGCAAAAGCGGTTACGGCTGTTGTTGTTGCCAAAAGTGCGGCACCGACGCCCTTCAGAATACCGCCCAGCTTTTCAAACTTGCCGCCGGACTTTTCTGCACTATCTCCAAGGTCGTCTATGTCTTTTTCAGCGTCGTCAGCGATCTTACCCAAATCTTCTGTTTCTTCTTCCGCTTCTTCGGCGCCTCGTGCCATATCAATAAAACGATTTTTTGCATTTTGTAACGCATTTCCAAGACTGCCTTTGATCGTCTGAATTGGGTGCGCCAAGCTACTCCCTATATTAGACGCGGTCTTAGTAAAATTTTCTCTAAAATCGCTGGCTTTGTCACCAACGTATGTAAGCGCACCACCTATGCCTTGCTTTAACGACGAGGCAAAAGAGTTGCCGCTATCAACGCTGCTGAGGAATGACTTGCGAAAGGCGGACCCTAAACTGCCGGCTTCATCTTGCATATCATTGAGGCTATCCGATACATCATCAGCGGTGTCCTGTACATCGCCAAGACTGTCGGCTGCTTCACTCGCTTCGTTCTGTAACCGACCGAAACTACCTGTTGCACTGCCTATTTCAGTTTGCAAAGTTCCGAGACTGCTAACTACATCGCGCACACCTGCCTCGGTTTCTTCGGCATTAGATGTAAAATTTATGCCATAAGCCAAACTACGGGACTCTTCCACAAATCACACCTCCTTTCAGCGTATCAAATTATTTTTTATTCCAGGTGTCTTGCCACAAAATTCGGGCTTGTTCTGTTTCGGAGAACTCATACAGATCCATTTCTTTAAGCTCCGAATAATTAACACCGCCCATACTGAAAGCTAGGCGCCAAAATCGCTCATTTCGTTGTGCTCTCTTTTTGGCTTCCGTTGGGCTGATTTCGTTCGCTAAGAAAGTTCTCGATCTCGCGCACCAGCTCTCCCGGTGATACGAGATCATCAAGTTCGTCAAAATACTTCACGCCCTGCTGCGCGAGTTCTTTAGGGGCAGTTACGCAGCCCTTAATTAACGCGTCCGCGTATTTCGCGGTGTTTTTTCTGCCGTTAGCAGGATTGACGTAAAGATCGGTTAAGTTGGAGTACCAACTAAATGTTACACTCTGAAGTGAGATGTCCATTCCGTTTACGTTTATCGTTTTAGTTCTTGCCATAATAACAAATCCTTTCTTAAAAAGCTATCCTCGCGCACGCGCGTATGTAGCGCACGAATTAGGCGAATTAGGAATAGCGTGTATTACCTTATATCCTCTAATACCTCTATTCTTACAATATAGAGGTATAAATGTTTCAAAGTATCATAATAGCTATAAAGCTACTTATAATGAGGATTTACCTTGAAACATAGCTTGAAACATTCCCGATACTTTGAAACGTTCACGGGCTGAAACATTTGTATCTTTTCGCGCCTAAATATCCACTGCTGTTTCTAAAAAGAGCGCAAAAAGGCTAAATGTTTCAGCCAATGTTTCACAAACGTTTCGTGATCAGAGGATCGTAATATCGGGTATGAGGAACACAATAGAAACATCTCCTGCGTCCTTTCCCCTTGTTCGGTCGGGGAGCTTTTCAACCATAACGTCCTGCGCGAACATTATCATACCGCTGTCGTTGGCGTCGGTTATAGCGAGGTTTGCTCTCACATATTTCTCCGCGCACTCTTCGAGGTAGGTGACGTCGGGCGACTCCTGCTGAAGCGTAATCGTGAGCTTTCCGGCTTTGTTCGCGTTGAGAACATAGGTGGTATCGCCTTTAACGCCTTTCTTCATAGTTACGTTCGCCTCATCACGTGCGAGGGTAAACATATTGTCTCCGAACATACGGAGCTGCCTGCTGTTGAAAGCAACGTTGACCTTTGTGGGATCGTATGTCTTTAACATAGCTTATTCTCCTCCTTTACAGTGACGCTCTGAGAACGCCCTTAGTCTTTACCTGGTGGATCGCACCTGCGAGCTGTGCTTCCCAAGTGATGTTGGGCATTACTCTGTTCCTGCGCTGTTCCTCTGTACTTTCTGCNTACTTCGGAATATTTACGGTAAAAATACCNGTTTTGCTTTCNGCGTCTCTTGCAATGATATTGTANTCAACAGCTTCAGCGAGNGCCTGCAATACCGCAGTCGCAATTAACCCGAANCCNGCGTCATCGTAGTTGATGTTCGCGTTGGAAAGCAAGATGTCATACAGCAAATCNCGCATACGCTTAGCAATCCAATCCCCGCCGATAACAACATCAATGAACTCACCGTCAAGGCAAGTACCGTCCTTGACNTACTGCCTTTTGTANTCCTCAGTNAGGAAATTGACGTGGTTATCCAAAAGNTGATTACGCTCTCCTTCTGTAAGCTGAGGGAGCGAAATAAGTNTTGTNCCCTCGCTTGCAGGGGCATTGCCGTTCTGCGGACGTTTGAACTTCCACGTTACACTGTTCGGGTAGAACGGAGCNACNTTACCTGTATACGAGGCGTCCGGTTCCTCGCTGATAAACTCAGCGTCTGNGTAAATAACAGCAGCGCGAGCNGTTGNGGACGAGAAATTCTTATTGGTAGTCTGACCCATATAGAATTTGCGGTGATCTTCNATACCNGAGTCAAGCTCAGCTTCAGTCGGTTCGCTGGCTTCAGCAAACTTTGCAAGNGCTGTGATGTACTCGTCCTCGTCTCTGTCGGTCATAAAATANTACCAATCGTTATCGGTATCATTCTGGAANGTNTGAATNGCGTCAACAAGGCTTTCGGGNGCNGTTTTAGCNTTTGATCCGTTNACGAANTCAACNNCAAACTCAAAAGGTATTTCACTTGTAAGCTGCTCGTCCTCAAATANCGCAACCTTCTTGGGGATTGAGTCTGCCTCGCCGGGTTCTGTGGCTGTGTAGGTTATNACTGTTCCTTTTACCTTTGCGATATACGTCTTACCGCCCTTAGAAAAACTAGCGTTTTCATANAGCGCCGCTATCTGAGACCATTTTGAGATCTCTTTGTTGGTCGTAATCGCGACAACGGCGTTGTCNTCGCCGCCGATCTTAGACCAAATGGTCTTACCTTCGGGNAGNGTGATCGGAATATCACCCGTAGGCAGTGTTACCGTGAGTNTTGCTGANGTAGCCGCCTTGCTGCTAGGCGGCTCAAAACTNACGATCTTCAGCTTATCAACCAACGCTTCAGCAAGCGTTGTTTTGCCTTGATTGAACAGAGTCTTTGCNTTACGCAAGATCTTAGCNTTAGGGCAAGGACCGTCCGTGCCGTATATCTGCTCCACACTTGCAACATCTCTGTACAANCCGACAGGATATGCACCTGTGGTCGATATGAGCAGCAAATCNAGACTTTCTTTTTCGCTGGGCANNGCGTCGCGCTGCACAACGACAACTACATCTTTTGCCATAGTTTTCCTCCTTCTATTTTTGGAATTCGCCGCTGCCGTTTCCAANTTCTATTATTGTAGTCGGCTCCTCATCANTTCGCACATAAGCAAATCTAACGTCAAAGCCGTACCTGCAAACGCTATCTTCCACAAGAAAGCTCGTGCGGTTCACTACNTTTCCCACGTTCCTAACAACAATATCNCCCACNTCAGTGGAGATGTTGTGTGCGTGAAGCAGGAAAAAACTGTGNGCCTTTTCTGCAAGTTCCTGTGCCTCATCTTCACCAAGAATAAACTCGGTATCTGTTTCGTGGTNCTCACTACNAAACGTAAAAGACATCGTTGCTTCCACCGGCTCAGAACGTTTTTGAATAAATTCGTCGCCTATTTGNTCNACTTCTTTTAGACCGAAATNGTGATTTGAGGTTCTNGGAGTCAATACGCTATAATAGCANTACGGAANATCCGCGACATCATCTTTTTTATCGGACGGTTTTACTGTACAGCCGAGGTACTTTGTCAGTTCNGATATAACGTGGTTTCTTAATTGAACAAACGTCATTTTTTTACAACTCCCTCCACNATATATCTNAGCATAGGGTGAATGGAANTATGNGACAGCGTTCCTGTTACTGTGTAGCACCGACCGTCNTAAGTATCTTGGATAATCTGTCCGTTTTTAATAGCCACCGGATCGTCTGTATANAGCTTTTGAGNATTTTGCGTATACGAGCCATCGGGGATATGTTTCCAATCCTCATCAGTAAGCGGCAAAATTATACCCAAAAAGCTCGTAACTTCTTCACCGGCAGGAACGGATTGACCGCCACGTTTGGGATCTCTCACATACTTTTTTACCGTCACCGTCATCGAGTGTAGCAGTGCGCGAGGCAATCTGGGGGTCGCAGAAAAATTCACTTATTTTCCACCACCTCATAAGATATTCGGTCGCGGATATGTGTACCTGTTTCGTACAGTGTCGTATGCTGCGTCTTTTTAGAGAAATCAGACTGCGGCTTCACACGGTTATCGTCGATAAAATTTTGTACGATTTGGGTTGCCTGCGCCCCGATAGCATTTACTGCCGCTTCCGGCGTAGTTTGCCCGGTTAAAACCTTATCTACGGTATTATCCACGATACGACCGAGGGTTTCTTTTTCAGCGTCGAAGCTGGCTCTGATAAAAGAACGTTCGGGAAGCCCACCCAAGCCATACTCGTGAGCAGCAGCAATTTTCAGCACTTCTGAGTCGGCTGTTCCCACGATACCCACCAAAATTTTTTTCTTCTCTAAGCTCTTGCAGGCTTTTGTTAAGTTCCGAACTTCTGCCATAAGTGTTTCTGCGTTCATATCAGTACCTCCTGTAAAGGTTGATAATCTGCGCCCATTCCGAATGAGTGGACTTATCAAAGGTCCACGTTACATCGGATATTGAAAAGGCTTTCAAGCCCTGCGATCCGTTTGTTAAGCCTGTATACGCATAAGATACAAGCTCCCACACTAACGCTTCGAGATCGGCAGGCAACGTTTGAGGATCGTCCTCAGTCGCGTCTTTAGGAAGAACATACCCTGCGGTATAGCTGACTTCAATCGCTCTTTTGGGAGCCACAATATCGTAAGCTAAACCTCTGCGATAGCCAGCCCTAAGCCAGCCCTCGTCACGATAGATTACGCCAATCTCTCCTGTTTGAGAGTAATCGTAGCAGCTAGGATCTACAAGCCTGCCTTCTTCCTTTACATACTCAACATTTAAGATCGGGTATTCTATCATAACGAGTTCCTGCTGACCGTCGGCGTCATACCAATGTCGATATGAGCGTTTGGCTAAATGCCTGCCTATCTGACGTTCTATCCAAGACGAAGCCTTGTTTATAA
>JAAVHB010000010.1 GCA_014799955.1 Butyrivibrio sp.
TCGTCTATATTTATTTCAATATATGCGGTTGGGTTTTCATTTAAATTTATAGCATAAACATTATTAGAAAAAGATAATGTAGCTGCTAGAATGAACATTATCATGGTTTGAACATATTTAGATTTTTTGACCATAAATTTATCTCCAAATATATTTTATCTACATAAATATAATGCCCTACTTACATCCTGCTGTCAACCTTAAACACATCTCCGGCAGAATCACCGCTGATTCGTCATCATTGTTTTCACCCTTCCAGGCGACAATAAAACGGACGCTTGCCTTATACGGCTTATAGCCCTTTTCGCGTAAATTATCAAGGCGCTTTACACACGCTTTTGAAAGCTTGACAACATGTATGCTACGGGAATCGATTTCAGCCGTCAGATAAATGCCGTCAATCTTCAGTGACGAACCGCTTTGCAGCTTAAAAATAAGCTCTTTCTTTTCCTTGAAAAAATCCAGTACAACGTCCTTAAATCCCATCTGAAGTATTATTTCTGTCGGAGCAGAATAAGAATTTCTGTCATAGCCGTGTTCAACTCCCGGTACGCTAAAGCGTTCAAAAACACAGTTATTATAATGAATATGGAGTTCTTTTTTTGCCCTCGTCATACCTACATAAAGCCGGCGTTTCATCTCGTCTTTGTCAATGTTTACATGATTCATAAGCATATAGACAACGTCAAACTCGCGTCCCTTTGCCTTATGTATCGTTGAAACAGTCACGGATTCTTTGTCGTCGCCGTAAAAATCCTCATAGTTTGACTCCTTGATAAACTCATCCAAATCTGAACGGTATTTATTAGGATTGACCGTTTCAAAATCCGATATGAGATTTTTGCATATTTCAAGACAGGCGCTCGTTTTGTACCTCTCAAACAGACTTTGCTTTGCCTTATTCCATACATCATCCGGAATTTTTGAGGATTGCAGCCTTTTGTCTATCTGTTTAAGGAAAAAACGGATTTCGGCAAGATTATACAGCCAAAAACCGTCATTTGACTGTATCAGCTTCGCACGGATTCTGTGCATATTCAGTAAACCGAGAACGCGCAAAGCCTCCTCATTCGTATTTGTAAGTACACAAACCTTTCCGTCATGGTCGGACGAAATAATTTCCCGGGCTATCGGCTCCTCAAGATTATCACTTATATGCCTTGTAAGCCGTACCGTTCCGTTAATCTGCGAAACAGCCGTGCACGGAACCCGCTTCATCCGGTTTGTTATCGAGGCGGCAAAAGCGTTGGCTAACGCCACAATATTAGGCGCGCTGCGGTAATTCTCCGGCATTTCGTAGGTCGCCGCCCCGTGGTTTGTAATAAGCGAACGCAGATATTCTGAATCCGAGCCGCGGAATTCATAAATATTCTGGTCGTCGTCACCGACGGCAATTATCCTCATATCGTCGTTGCGGGACATCAGCGCCTCAATAAGAGCAAACTCGTTCTCGTCCATATCCTGCGCTTCGTCAATTACCACTACGGTTTTGGTAATGCGCCCAAGCTCAACCTCGCCGTTATAAATCATTTCTGTTGCGTTTTTTACAACGTCCTCCGCCCCTTCAAGGCTTCCGATTCTGCCGAGAAGGTCAAAGCAATACGAATGAAAGGTTTTTATCTCCACATAGCACGCCGCATTACCGATTAACTGCATCAGCCTTTTTTTGAATTCCGTAGCAGCGGCGCGTGAAAACGTCACCATAAGAAGCTGTTCGTGCTTTACTTCCTCCAAAAGCAGCAGTGACGCAAGCTTATGGACAAGAACCTTTGTTTTACCGCTTCCCGGTCCCGCCGCAATGACGATACATTTAGACTTGTCATCGTTAATAATTTTCGACTGCGTATCTGAGAGGTCCGCAAAAAGCTGATTATACTTCTCCGGCGTGATATTGCGCCCGATTTCCGCCGCGCGCTCACCCTTGAAATATTTTGCTATGAATTGCCTGAAATCCATCTGAAAATAGTCCTGCACAAACCGCAAAGCCGCGTTGTAATCGCGTACCATGAGATGAGCATATTCTCCTACAATGTGAATCTGCTGTATTTTCTGCTTATAAAATTCGTCAAGCATACGGTAATCGTCAAGCTTATAACGTATTTTATTGTCGGTAACAATACGTTTGATTTCCATACCGCTGTACAGCACGAGAAAGCCTCCCTCAAGCGTGAGCGCGCCTATTTTGGATAAATACAAAATAGCGTCTTCCACGTCATGGGCGTTCGGCTCCTTTTCGGTAAAATTAAACCGCGGCTTGTCACAATAGGCTCTCCAAAGTCCTATAAGAGAGAATTCCGCCAGCATTTCTTCCGAATCCTCCTGCGGCTTATCCTCCGCCAGTCGGTACAACTCCTCAACAAGGAAACGGCATATGTCAATTCTCAAGTCAAACTTTTCACGAAGTGTTTCAACACTTAACATCGGCATTATATCCGAACCCGTTTCCCCGTCGGATGTAGTTTTCTGTATATAGCTTTTGATTGTCCAATAATACAGAATTGTCCGTATGTTTTTTGCGCTTGAATGAGATATTCCCGCCGCCATCGCGCGCTCGTTCAATTCCTTTTGCTCCTTCAGTCCGCTGTGCAGCTTGCCTTCTCCAAGTTCGTCTATCATAAAGCTTTCAAGCCTTGCGAAGCGTTCAAGTATCTGGGTGGATTTATTCTGAGAATCAGCGCGGCGTATATACGCGGACATATCCCTTGAATCCTCAAGCAAACCGTCCTCACGCATAAGCGTAATCACATTTATAACATCCTCTTTGGGGATTCCCAGTATATCGGCAAGATAATCCACACGCGATTCCGCATCGTCATTTCCCGCTTTGGCAATACTCCTGCTCGAAATAAGCGATTTCACAATTCTTAACGCGTTTTCCCGCTGTTTATCGTCAAATAAAGCAGAGGCGTTAATTATATTGCTTGCTTCCTGCATGTTTCTGGCAAGTATACTTGTCGCGTAAACATGAGGCACGTTTTTGCCGCGTTTGACGTATCCGGCGTTTTCAAGCGCTGCAACGGCTGTTTTAACACGGACCTCCATATCCGAGCCCGCCGCGTCGTCCCAGCCTGCCTGCCGCGCAATCTCAAGCGGAGAGCAGCAAACCCGCGTCCTTGTTTTGGTCAGATCCTTAATTGCCTTCCATACCTGCTGAATTTCACTTATGCTGAGTTTAGTCTGATTCAACAGTATAAAATGCTTATCAAGATCGTTATCGTTAAAAAGAACATAACATTCCGCCTGCAAGGACTGATCCCGTCCCGCGCGTCCCGCCTCCTGTACATAATTTTCGAGAGAATCCGATATATCGTAATGTACAACTAATTTTACGTCGCTTTTATCAACGCCCATTCCGAATGCGGAGGTGGCGACAATGATTTTTACCTCATTACGGATAAAAGCCTCCTGATTGGCAACCTTTTCATTAACTTCCATTTTGCCGTTGAAAGGCCTGGCAGGAAAGCCGTCTTTTGTCAGCTTCTCGGCAAGCTGAACCGTTCTTCTTGTACGGGAAACATATACAATAGTGGGACAGTTTTTTTGTGCAATCAACGCCCTGAGTGCGTTGTATTTTTCCGTTTCGTTCTCTTTATACAAAACCTCATACCTGAGATTTTCCCGCACCGCCGAGGTTGTATAAAGCTCAAGCTCAATACCGAGCTTTGTTTTAAAATAATCTTTAATATCGGTTATTACCTTCTGCTTTGCGGTAGCCGTAAAGCATGACACGGGAATCGGCCTTTTCAAACCTTTTTTATCCTGTAATTCCTTAAGGAAGTCCCCTATATAAAAATAATCAACTCTGAAATCCTGCCCCCACGCGGAAAAGCAGTGAGCCTCATCAATGACAAACCTCGAAATATTCCGTGACAGCAGCAGTTTTTCAATAGTCTTTGAGCGCAGCTGCTCGGGAGATATATACAACAGCGACGCTATCCCGCTCGCCACGCGCTCAAGCGCTTCCGCGCGTTCAATCGAACTAAGCATTCCGTTTACGGTAACGGCATCGACAATCCCTTTTTCCTCAAGATTGTCAACCTGATCCTTCATCAGCGACTGGAGCGGTGAAATTACAACCGTGAGACCATGCACGGTTTCTCCTGCAATCAATGCGGGAAGCTGAAAGGTAATTGATTTCCCTCCCCCGGTAGGAAAAACAGCAAGAAGCGACTTGGAATGAACCGCTGCGTCCGCCGCTCTCTCCTGAAGCGGTTCTCCGTCGTAGGTCCGGAAGCTGTCATAGCCGAAGAAACGCTTCAGCCCGTCTTTAACATTAAAATGACTTCTGCAATAATGGCATCCCGACGTACAAGGAGTCCCGCACAGTAAATAAATAATATCTTGAACACGCGGATAATTCTTCAATACCCAAGGCGGAGTAATGGAATGCTTGTCTCCCGCCCATATCAGGGCAAGCGCATAGGCAAGCTCGACGGGATATTTTTCCATAACGGGCACAAGATTTACGTTATAACAGAATTTACCGCTGAATTCCTGTTTCAAGGAATCCGCCGAGAGCGGATATGGCTTGCATTCATTATAATCAAAAAAACCTTTAAACTGCGGAAATCGGTATAAAAGCGAGCAATATACCCACTTTTTACCGTATGGAAGCGCATTGAACGCATTTATCTCATCATTGAACAGCTCCATTGCTTTTATGGAATCATTTAAGGGATTGTTAAGCTCGTCGGATTGCAGCTTATCGTCCTTAAGAAGCGCATGATAAGGCTTTTGCGGAAACATCAGAGGAGACAGGGCAAGAGTGTCGATTAACTCCGGGCGTCTTGCTCCTTCAAAATATTTCCCGATATATTTATAATCATGATTGACAATATTATGTCCGCATATGTAATTACAGCCGGAAACAAACGCGACAAAATCTCTCACCGATGACGAATGAAACATCTCATGATTGGGCTTTACGGCTCCCAAATCCAAAATTTTACCGTCATCCACGGCTATTTCACTGTCTATGAATGCAATAGAATTCACAGTGTTTCTCCTTAAGTAAAAAGTAATTTAATTATCTATTAATATATTTTTAACACATAGATACTTCTATGTCAAATTTTGTAAATATACAAAAAAGAAGCAGGACAAGCCTGCTTCCTCCATACCATCTGTTATTTTGTTTCCGGATTAAAAAGGATTTCCTAATCCTCAAGCCATTCGAGCACTGCCTCACCGTGCTGTTTCGTCAGCCTTGCACAATGCACAAACTGTCTCCGTGAAATTTTTTTCGTGAGTGTTTCCTCTTCCAGGATCTCATATTCTGCATCATCAACCACCACCAGCAAGACACCGATATACCTTGCCCCACAGGCTTCCAATATGGGTTCCATCACTTTTTCGTCCTGCTCCTCTGACGTAAATGAGCTTGCCTTCACAGCAATATAAGCTGATATAAAGCCGCTCTCGTCCGCAAAATATTCTTCAAAAGAAGCATCCGCAGGCAACTCGGGTGACAGTGCGCTTCTTGCCACATCATAGTAAACCTTTGAATCCCCAAAGACATCATTTGCGCATTTGTTCAGAAAACCTACGGTCTCATCATAATACTTTACCGCAAGATAGTTGTCCTGAAACACTCTGTCCTAGCTTTTATAGTTACTTACCGCCACAACAATATCTTTACCCTTCAGGCTTTCACATCTGACAAGAAGCTCATGGGTACCTGTCATACTGTCTCCCCATGGCGCCTCATACTCAAATTTCTCCCCGTACTTCTGCTCCATATATTCCAAGGCGGCATCATTGGTATTCCGCCCGTTATTGCCCTGTGACGTCTTTTTTTGCAGACAGCCGGTTCCTATTAATGATATCAGGACAAATAAAACAGTCAAAATAAAAAATCGTTTCATAGTTAACTCTCCTCGTTCCGTAAAAATCCGGCATACAGCGCCAAGTTATCCGTTTCCTAATTCTCAAGCCATTCAAGCGATACTTCACCGTGCTGTTTCGTCAGCCTCGCACAATGCACAAACTGGTTCGTAACAACTTTGTGACCAAGTTCGTCTAAGTCCAATGACTCATATTCGGCATCATCCACCACCACCAGCAGGACACCGATATAGCTTGCCCCACAGGCTTCCAATATGGGTTCCGTCACTATTTCGGCCTGCTCCTCTGACGTAAATGAGCTTGCCTTCACAGCAATAGCGGCTGATAAAAAGCAGCTCTCATCCGCAAAATATTCTTCAAAAGAAGCATCCGCAGGTAACTCGGGTGACAGTGCGCTTCTTGCCACATTATAATGAACCCTTGACTCTCCAAAGGCTTTATTCGTGCATTGACTCAGAAATTCTACGACATTCTCACGGTACTTCACCGCAAGGTAGTTGTCCTGAAACACTCTATCCTCGCTTTTATAGTTACTTACCGCCACAACAATACGCTCACTCTCCAGGCTTTCACATCTGACAAGAAGCTCATGGGTACCTGTCATGCTGTCTCCCCATGGTGCAACAAACTCAAATTTCTCTCCGTACTTCTGCTCCATATATTCCAAGGCGGCATCATTGGTATTCCGCCCGCGCTCGCCCTGTGACGTCTTTTTTTGCAAACAGCCGGTTCCTACTAATGATATCAGTACAAATAAAACAGTCAAAATAAAAAATCGTTTCATATATTAACGCTCCCTGTTCCGTAAAAATCCTTCTGTTGCCCCCAATTATAATGAACTTTTTATGCAAATTCAAGGTCAATTTTAGAACTTTCCGCAAGCAATCGCATCAAGTATGATAATCGGAAAGGACATATACCAGATCCAAAATTTTGCAAACATACAAAAAAGAAGCAGGACAAGCCTGCTTCTTTCTGTTATTCAATATTGTTTAATTTTTTTATTTCCCTGTTAAAGCAGGATGCGATGCTTATCGCAAAGCCGCAGATTCCGGTACACAGGAACATCACCGCCATGCCGCTTCCGGCGCCCTCGCCTACTGCTCTAGCCAATACTCCGGCAAAGCCGCTTTCCGAACGCATAAATGGTTCAAACACACGGTCCGCCAGATATCCGCCGAGAATAATTCCGATGGGTATCGTGCAGTACTGAATTGCGTTTCTTATCGCAAATACTCTTCCCTGTATGTCCACGGGAATCTTTCTGTACATTATCGTATTCTGATTCGCCATGATAAACGGAATCGGAAAGCTCGCTGCAACCGCCGCAGCGGACCATAAGAACACATTCCTTCCCGCCGCCATCAGCAAATCGCCGAACAGAAACGACAGCGCCGCCGAAACATAGATTGCCGTAGCCTTACGGCGGCTTTCCTTTTTGACGGAAACGATAATACCTCCGACAATGCCTCCTATACCCATGAAAGCGTTTACCGTGCCGAGCGTAATGCTGCTGTCGGAGCTTCTTGCAAGAATCATAGGCGACAGAATATTTTCATAGGTCAGCCTTGAAAAGAAATTGATAACCGCCATCGTAAGCATGATATACAGTATGCCCTTTTCTTTTTTCAGAAAAGCAAAACCGTCTGCGAGCCCCGTGAACGGAGAGCCGTGCTCCGTTTTCTCCGGCTGATCCGGAATGGCAATGAAAAACAGCAGTACGCAAAAAGCAAACGCAAAGCTCGCCAAATCTATCAGCAGTATAAGCGGCAGTCCTCCTACCGCAAACAAAAAGGCGGAGAGCATGGGACTGAACACCACTATCAGGTTATTTGAAAACGAATTCATTCCGCTTACATTTGAAATTTTGTCCTCCGGCACAAGCTTTACCGTTGCCACCGCGGACGCGGGCTGCTGAAACGCGGTTGTCACGCCGATTATCATATTAATGACGTAAATATTCCAGATCGCCAGATTTCCCGTCATCAGAATAAATAAAATCGCCAGCGAACCCACAGCCGCAATACTGTCGGAAACCAGCATAATCGTTTTCTTCTTATGGCTGTCTATAAAATTGCCGACAAACAGGCTGCAAATGATATACGGCACATAATTGCAAAACGACATCAGCGAAACGGACATGGCGGAATGGCTCTGTCCGTACGCCCACAGTACCAGCGCAAATCCGGTCATGGAGCTTCCAAGTCCCGATACGCTCTGGCTTAACCACAAAACAATATACTTTTTAAATTTTTTATCCATTGAATTTTCTCCGATTATTCTTTATTTTTGTCAGAGTGAAATACCCTACAGGAATAAAAGTACAAAATCCAATGTCGGACGAAATTTTTATTTACCTCTGTACAAGCTTCGTCCCGTCATCGGACTATGTACAGAGTTCTTCTTTTAAATTAATCACCAAATGGCAAAGCATAACAGTTCACCCCCGGATTGCCATACAAAATATTATAAAAAGTCCATGCGTTCTGCTTTGAACCGACACACTGCGCGTTACCGATTCAGCCGGCTCGGCTCAGGCGACCTTACGGCACATAGGAGCTTCCGTTTAATGCTGCTTCGTTCCCGACCTGACATGGTTCACAGATTCCTATTGCGCAAGACCCAAGCTTCAACGCTGCTTAAACCGGGCAGCCGCAATGCATACAGCCCGAGACAGAACATCACCCCTGCTATAGCGGATTTCAGGTACAGGGAGCCGCTGCTTCCCCGGCTGCATGGACAGTTTTCAGTATAACTATTTAACGGAAATATGTCAAGCTATTTCAATGGGCGCTTGCCCTCCCTCACCTCTTTGAAAAAATCCTGCATCATCCTTTTGCACTCGTTTGCAAGAACCCCTTTGGTGATTTCCGCTTTGTGGTTAAAGCCATCCGTCTGTAAGAGGTTCAAGACTGAGCCGGCGCAGCCCGCCTTGGCGTTCATCGTACCCATTACAACTCTCGGAATACGTGCCTGCACGATTGCCCCGGCGCACATCGGGCAGGGCTCAAGCGTGACATACATGGTGCAGTCCTCCAGGCGCCAGTCCCCGATATACTTCGCCGCCTTTTTTATCGCAATAATCTCGGCATGCGCAAGAGTGCTTTTGTCGGTATTGCGGCGGTTATAGGCGCGCGCGATTATTTTGTCCTCATAAACAATAACGCAGCCTATGGGAACCTCGCTCAGGCGCGCCGCACGGCGCGCCTGTTTTATTGCCTCATACATATATTTTTCGTCCGCCGATAAATTCTTAAGTTTCATAATTTTAATTTAATCCTGTTTTTATTTGTATAAATGATGTATACTTGTATGGATATATCACATTGCTGCTTAAGCGAAAGGGCATTCCTATGAATTTTGAATACGAAACAAGCCGCCTGAAATTAACAGTGCTGAATGAAAGCTATGCGGACTGCGTCCTTAGGTTCTATACGGATGGACGCGATGTCTTTGACGCAATTGAGCCCGTCAAGCCCGCCAATTATTACACCGCCGAATTTCAGAGGGCAAACCTGCAAAACGAGTTCAATGCTTTCATAAACGGAGCTTATATGCGTTATTTCTGGTTCTCAAAGGAAAAGCCCGGACAGATTATCGGAACCGCCTCCTTCAGCAATATTTTAAGGAGCGCTTACCGCTCATGCCATCTCGGCTACAAGCTGCTGCCGGAATTTCACAAGCTCGGCTACGCGCTTGAGGCAGTTTCACGGCTTGTCACCGCAATTTTTGAGGAGGAGCATATGCACCGCATAGAGGCGTACACGCTCCCCGACAATATAAGCTCAATCAGCCTTCTCACAAGGCTCGGCTTTGAGTTTGAATGCACCGCCCGTTCCGTGATTATGCTCAAGGGCGGCTTTACCGACCACAACCGTTACGTCATGATTAATCCGAAGGATTAGCATTGAAGCTCCTTGTACCAGTATCCGAACTGCCCGAGCCTCACGTCGCTTCTCATACTGAATTTGAAATAATTGAAGCCGAACATCGAAGCCGTGCTTCTGTCCCTTCTTGTATAAACGCCCGGCACTCCTATAAAATATCCGCAGCCGCCGCTGCCGTTTCTTATTCTTCCCAAAATAAGGTGCCTGAAATTATAGTATCCGTGGTTTACAAAGCTGTTGTTTGCCAGCCCTATATTTGCCTCCGGAAATCCGTTTAAATCATCCGTATTGATTTCAACCACGTCATACAAATCATCGTCGGCAAAAAGGAACATTTTTTCACGCCCGTCTATCATGCTGTCAAAAAACTCCGCTCCGACGGACGGCATATTCGCTTCTGCATTCTCTCCGTCCGGCACGTCCTCGTTTACCGCAGCCGCCTCAAGCACAATTTCGGGTTTTTCGGGTTCTTCCCCGCGGCTTCCCTCAACCGCTGACTCAAGCGTCGCCGCAAAATCCGGCTGTGCAGGTTCGGGGCGCTGAATCTCCGGCTCCGCAAAAAGCGAGGGCTTATCCGGCTGTTTTATACTCTCCGGCACGGCGAACTCAACAATCGTGGAGCTTCGGGGCGAACGCTCGCCGACCCCGGCAATACTGTCGGGCATAAAGCCCAGATCGTCCCATTCGCTCGCATACATTTTATGTATGTTTCCGTCACATATTATATATAAGCCCTTCACCGAGTCAAATGATATTTTGCTGCCCTCAATATCCGCAGCGTTCCCCGTATACCTGTACTCGCCCATACCGTTTCTTATCCTGATTTCACCGAGACATATTCCGTTTATTTTTCCGTTTTCCCGATAAAAAAGATTTACCTTCCAGGATTCGCTGCCGTCCGAATAAGCTCCCTTCATATTAATCTGAAGCTTAAGAATGTTCTGTCTTACCTCAAGCTTGGCAAAGCCCGTATTCCTGCTTTTCATCCCGTCATTGTACGAATAAATGTACGCTATCATTCTGTTGTATTCCATTACCGATAACACTCCTTCCGTCCGCCCGCCTTTTCGCGGCTTACCACTTAAAGTATATGCAAGAGCGGCGGAAAAAAGGACTTTTAATTCAGTTTGGAATATATAATATCGGAAAGCCTTGCAAACTCGTCAAGCGTCAGGGCTTCGCCCCTCACGGACGCGCCCTTTCCGAGCTCCTCTATCGCCCGTGTTATCACGTCCTTGGGAAGATTTATTTCCGGAGAATTGTTAAGACCGTTTGCGAGCGTTTTGCGCCTTTGGTTAAAGGAGGCCCTGATTAGCTTAAACATCAGCGCCTCGTCCTTTACCGCAACCGGATTTACGGCGTGCTTTACAAGCCTTATCACCGCCGAACCGACGCCGGGGCGCGGCATAAAGCATTCAGGAGGGACATTCATAACAATCTCGGGCTTCGCGTAGTACTGTACGGCGAGCGACAGCGCGCCGTAGTCCTTACTGCCAGGTCCTGTCTGCATTCTGTCCGCCACCTCTTTCTGTACCATGACGGTGATGCTTTCAATCGGCACATGGCTTTCAAAAAGCCCCATGATTATCGGCGTGGTTATATAATAAGGCAGATTCGCGACCACCTTTATGGGGCGGCCTTCGTTCTTCTCCCCGGCAAGCGCCGCAATGTCCACCTTGAGAATATCCTCGTTAATAATTGTCACATTTTCGTATTCCGAGAGGGTTTCCTCAAGTATGGGGATAAGCTTTTTATCTATCTCCACAGCCGCGACCTCTTTCGCGTTTTCACACAGAAGCTGCGTCATAGTTCCGATTCCCGGACCTATCTCCAGCACGAAATCATCTTTGGTTACGCCTGCCTCGCGGACTATTTTCGCGACGATATTTTCGTCAATCAGAAAATTCTGACCGTATTTTTTCTGGAAAACAAAACCGTATTTACTTATTACCGCAAGGGTGTTTGTCGGATTGCTCAGATATTTTTTGCTCATAAGATTCCGTACATCCTTTTTGCATTCTCGGTTGTGACGTCGCACACGGTTTTTACGCCGATTCCCTTAACCGCGGCTATGTTCTCTGCAATGACGGGAAGATTAAGCGACGAGTTGCGTTTTCCCCTGTAAGGCACGGGCGAAAGATACGGACAGTCCGTCTCAAGCAGTATGCGCTCCAGCGGCACATACGCGATAACCTCGCGCGCCTTGACGGCGTTTTTGAAGGTGGACGCGCCTCCGATTCCGATATAAAAGCCCATATCAAGATATTTCGCGGCTTCCTCCTTACTGTATGAAAAGCAGTGCACTACCCCGCCGCAGTCGGATGCGCGCGCCGACCTCATAACGTCCCATGTGTCAAACGCGGCGTCCCTCGAATGGACGATTATCGGCTTGCCGGTTCTGCGGGCAATATCAATCTGGCGCACAAAAAAATCCTTCTGGCTTTCCTTGTTGTCCTTATCCCAGTAATAGTCAAGCCCGATTTCACCGACTGCGACAAGCTTCGGATTGGCGGCGGTTTCTTTTTCGATCCATTCCAAATCCGCATCGCTTACGTCCTTTATCTCGCTCGGATGAATTCCCAGCGCTCCGTAAAAAAATCCGTATTCTGCGATAAGCTCCACGGTACGGCGGCAGGTGTCCACGGTCGAGCCGACGTTCACCACATATTCTATTCCGTTAGACGGCAAAGAGGCGATAAGCGCCTCTCTGTCCTCATCAAAAGCCTCATCTTCATAATGGGCATGTGATTCAAATATTCTGTTCATAATCTTAAGAAATCGCCGCTCCGTTCGGCATATCCTTCTCGGCTGTCAGAAGAGCCAGCTCGCCCTTGTCGTTCTCGGCACAAAGAAGCATTCCCTCGGAAAGC
>JAAVHB010000011.1 GCA_014799955.1 Butyrivibrio sp.
CGGCTCCGAACATTGTGGAAATAACGCGGTCGTAGGCACAGGGGCTTCCGCCTCTCTGCATATGCCCGGGAACGGTGATTCTGACCTCCTGACCGGTGCGCTCCTCGATTTCTTTGCCTATCTTATACGATACCGAAGGATAGGGGCTCTTTGCGAGCTTCTTCTTAAGCTCTTTTTTGGAAAGCGCCGCGTCCTCTTTGGATATCGCGCCCTCCGCAACGGCGAGGATAGAGAAATTCTTTCCCTTTTTGCTGCGCTCCTTAAGCTTTTTGATAACGGAATCGATGTCATACGGGATTTCGGGGATAAGAATAATGTCCGCGCCCGCCGCGATTCCGGCATGAAGCGTAATCCAGCCTACCTTGTGTCCCATTACCTCCACGATAAAAACTCTTCCGTGTGAGGACGCCGTCGTATGAATACAGTCAATCGCGTTCGACGCCACGTCAACCGCGCTCTGGAATCCGAAGGTTATATCCGTTCCCCACAAATCATTGTCAATCGTCTTGGGAAGGGATACGACATTAAGCCCTTCCTCTCTGAGAAGGTTGGCTGTTTTCTGGGTTCCGTTGCCTCCCAGAATAACGATGCAGTCAAGCTTAAGCTTGTAGTAGTTGTCCTTCATCGCCTTTACCTTGTCAAGACCGTTCTCGTCCGGCTCGCGCATAAGCTTGAACGGCTGTCTTGAGCTTCCGAGAATCGTACCGCCCTCGGTAAGTATTCCCGAAAAATCGCTTTCCTTCATCTCACGGTATTTGCCGTAAATAAGACCCTTGTAACCGTCCTCAAATCCGATTATTTTCACGTCTTTTCCCGTATTGTAAAGCGCCTTGGCAACTCCGCGCATTGCGGCGTTAAGGCTTTGGCAGTCTCCGCCGCTGGTAAGCATTCCAACTCTGAGCATAATCAATCCTCCGTATTCTTTATTCTGATTTTTATAAAAACACAAACGGGCGCATCCGCAGGCACGCCTCGCCTATATTCGCATTATTGCCGGATTTTCCTTTAAACATTGTAGCAAATTTATCAATTTGCCGCAACCGTTTTTAAGTTTTATATCAGAGGAAAATAACCTGTCAAAATTATAAATTCCTTTACTTTTCGTAGATTGAAGTGTCATAACCCATTATTAATTTTTTATCGTAATGTTTACAAAAAGAGAGTTTGGATAAAAATATGCAGCCCACAGAGCTGGCGAAGCAGGATTTCAGACAAAGAGCGGCGAGAAACGCAGTCATCCTTGCCGCCGGTTTCGGTATGCGGATGGTGCCGATTAACTTAGAAACGCCCAAAGCCTTGCTTGAGGTAGGCGGTAAACCCGCGGTAAAATATACTGCTATATCGCGGTCTGCGGTCTTCTCCGGAGCAACTGGTACGAGTACAAGAGCAGACAGGGTGTGGAATTCGGCGAATATTCCCTGAGGCAGTACAGATACGCAAAGGATTATTACAAAATTGTACAGAATGAAACAGGTGAGGAATATGTATCGGGCAACTAAAGCAATCATTATGGCAGCAGGAAAAGGAACACGGATGCTGCCCCTGACATCAAGGACACCGAAACCGTTGGTGGCTGTGAACGGCATCCGTATGATTGACACTGTGATTCACGGGCTTCACACAAACGGGATTACGGAAATTTATGTAGTTGTGGGGTATCTTAAGAAGCAGTTTCGGACACCGGAGACAGAATATCCCGGCTTGAAGCTAATCGAAAATCCATATTATGACACCTGCAATAACATATCGGCGGCGCACTTATCATTGACAGGGACCGGATGATTTACAACCCCGACGTTTTGCCACCTGCGAAGACATCTGGAGATTGAATTTGAGAAAAAAAAGAACCGACAGATTTATTGGGATGACGTAGCGCTGTTCTGTTATCCCTCTGAGTACCTGCTCGGAATCAGAGAAATGAAGGAAACCGACGTCAGAGAAATCGACGGTCTGAATGAATTGGCGGCTGTTGACGCAGGTTATTCCGGATATGTAAAAGAAACATTTTATTGTTTTTACCGATAAATTCGCCTATGAAATGATGATACGGATTGTTTAACGTAGGATCGTCATCGGAAGCAGTCATATAGACAACATTCATCCCCCGCCTGTCAATTTTGGCTCTCCGCCGTTTTGCCGACAAAATTTTCAAATTACGGTTTGCGGAAATTAAAACTGTGACGCCATAAATTATCAATTTGAATCAAAATTACTTCTCACAAAAATATCGACATTGACATACTATAAAAATATGGTATAATAATATTTACACAATTGAGAGGTATTCGATGCGATTTTTTGACAAAATATGATTATATCATGTCATATTCCGACAGGTTTATGTGTATATATGTATTTTGAAGGGTCTTTATTTCAGTACTTATCCGATTATCGGCATCGGCTATCACGGAAAGGTTTGTTTTGCAAAGCTTCATAGCTTGCAAAAAGGAGCATCGTATGATCAGATTACCAAAAAGGAAACGGCAGCTTACGGCTATTGCTGCCATATTAGCTATTGTCATCACCGCGGGGTGTTTTTCGGGGTGCGGCATGAAGAAATCAACAAGCAGCGCCAACTCGGGAAGTGCAAAAACATTGGACGGCGGCCTGTATCACGCCACGGCATCTAACGGATACTTTGTATCCCTGTCTTTCAAGGACAGTCAGTTTAAATTCAGCGACAACTTAAGTTCATTTCACACTCCGGACGGAAAGGGAGCGTACGGCGAATACAGCATTGAGGGTAATATTGTGAATCTTCAGTGTGCCGAATCAGATGATATGTTTACACTGACTTTATCCGAGGATAAGCTTTATCTGGACAAAGAAAAATCCTCTTCATTAAATGTCATTGAATCCGGAACGGATTTTGAAGAATTATTCAACAATGAGGACGTGTGTTTTATTCTCATCGAACAACTTGCTGACTAACATAAAACAAGGGGGACTTTGCTAATGATAAATAAAAAACCGTATCTTATTTTTGCCGTACTAATGATGCTCGCCCTCTCCATATCTGGGTGTTCCATGCGCAAATCAACCCATCTTATAGAGGGCGGCACATATGCCGCAACACCCATGGGCGGGAACACCGTATTTCTGCGACTGGAAAACGGTGAATTTACTTTTTTCGACCCGACTTCTTCACAATTGACTTCCTACGAAAACTCATGTCATGGAGTATATGACATCTCTGGGGATAAACTTGAATTACAGTGCGCCGATTCCGAAGATAAATTTATTTTCACTGTTTCCGATAATAAGCTTTATCTTGACAGGGACAACTCCAGTTCGCTGAACATTATGATTCCCCGGTATAACCTGGAACTGCAATTCACAGGCGAGGAGGTTTGCTTTAGCTTACTAAGCGAAGCCTCTTAAACTTATAATATGAATAATTACGGGAAGGCTTCCTGCTTCGGAACGCCTTCCCGTTTTTGTTTGTTACAATACTCTGATAAATCTGTCAAAAGCGGCTTTGCCCGCCCCGTCGCGCTTGAATACTCCCGCGTGCTCAAGAACCTTTACGAATACGTTGCCAATCTCTCTGTGAAGAATTTCCTCAACATTATCGGCGTTAATCTCACCGTATCCGGTCGAGAATTCCTCCACCCAGTCTGCATGCTTCGCAAGCGTTTCACTGCTTCGTATGTCCTTGCCGTTTACAATGTAATCGGCGAGCTGAGCCATCTCGTCCTTAAGCCTTGACGGAAGCACCGCAAGCCCCATAACCTCTATAAGCCCTATGTTTTCTTTTTTTATGTGATGCAGTTCGGCGTGGGGATGGTATACGCCGAGCGGATGCTCCTCTGTGGTTATATTGTTGCGCAGCGCAAGGTCAAGCTCGTATTTGCCGTTCTTAAAACGGGCAATCGGCGTGATGGTATTGTGCTTCTCGCCGTCGGTTTCGGCAAAAATAAACGCCGCCTCGTCGGTGTAGGCACGCCATTTGCCGAGAATGTAATCCGCCAGGTCGATAACACGCTCCGCATTTTCGCATCTGAGCCTGATTACGGAGAGCGGCCACTTTACGATTCCCGCCTCCACGTCGTCATAACCGTTTACCGTAAAGCTTTTTTCAACGGGCGCCTTTGCCATTGCAAACTCGTAATTGCCTCCCTGAAAATGGTCGTGAGACAGTATTGAGCCGCCGACAATCGGTAAATCCGCATTTGAGCCGAGAAAATAGTGCGGAAACTGCTTAACAAAATCAAAGAGCTTCACAAAGGCGCTTCTGTCAATCTTCATAGGCGTGTGCTCGCCGTTGAACACTATGCAGTGCTCGTTGTAGTATACATACGGAGAATACTGGAAGCCCCAGCCGCCGCCGTTTATCGTCAGCGGAATAACGCGGTGGTTCTCCCTCGCGGGATGGTTGGCACGTCCGGCGTAGCCGACATTTTCCATACAAAGCTGGCATTTGGGGTACGCGCTCTGCTTTGCGAGCTTCGCCGCCGCAATCGCCCTCGGGTCCTTTTCGGGCTTGCTCAGATTAACTGTAATGTCTATGTCTCCGTACTCCGTGGGAGTAATCCATTTCATGTCCTTGCAGACGCGATATCTTCTTATATAGTCGGAATCCTGACTGAGCTTGTAAAAATAATCCGTAGCCGCCTCAGGCGATTTCTCATATTCGGATTTGAAGCGCTCGATTACCGTTTTCGGTCTCGGCATCAGACAGTTCATAAGCTTTGTGTCAAAAAGGTCCCTGTATACAATGCTGTCCTCAATGATTCCCTGCTCCACGGCGTAGTCAAGAAGCTCCTTAAGGGTTTCCTCAAGGCACACGCCGGAATACGTTTTTCCGTCGTCCTCGTATTCGTCAAGCTTAAGCGCGTCAAGCAAAAGGTTTGTGGTGTATATTTTTTCCTCTTCGGGCACAAGTCCTGTTTCAATCCCGTAGGTGACAAGCTTTTTTATTGATGAAAATATCATTGCAAAGCGCCTCCTTTATTTTGCGTAGCCGTTCGGATGAGTGCTGTGCCATTTCCACGCCGTGGCGATAATTTCCTCAAGGTCGGCATGCTCCGGCTTCCAGCCAAGCACCGTCTTGGCCTTGTCGCTGGAGGCTATAAGCTGCGCGGGGTCGCCTGCGCGTCTGGGTGCTACTGCCGCGGGAATGGGATGTCCCGTAACCTTGCGGGCAGTCTCGATTACCTCGTTTACGGTGAAGCCCACACCGTTGCCCAGATTGAAAATATTGCTCTCATTTCCCTTCATAAGATAATCCACTGCGAGGATATGAGCCTGCGCCAAATCGGTAACATGAATATAATCCCTTATGCAGGTTCCGTCCTTCGTGGGGTAATCGTCTCCGAAAACGCTGATTTTTTCTCTCTGTCCCAAGGGCACCTGAAGTATGAGCGGAATCAGATGCGTTTCGGGGCTGTGCGCCTCGCCGATTTCGCCGCTTATATGCGCGCCGCAGGCGTTGAAATATCTGAGCGACACATATTTTACGCCGTGAGCCCTGTCCGTCCATTTAAACATCTTCTCCATGGAAAGCTTGGTTTCGCCGTAGGGATTGGTGGGTTCTGTTCTGTCCGTTTCCATAATCGGCACTCTCTCCGGCTCGCCGTAGGTTGCCGCCGTCGAGGAAAATACGATTTTGTCAACGCCGTGCGCCACCATTGACTGCAAAAGCACCTTGGTTCCGTTGACATTATTGTCATAGTATTTGAGCGGGTCGGTCATGCTTTCGCCCACAAGCGAATTGGCGGCAAAATGGATTACCGCGTCTATCTTTTCCTTATCGAGAACACTGTCCACGAACGCCCTGTCCCTGATGTCACCCTTATAGAATCTTGCCGAAGGGTGAACCGCTTCCATATGGCCCGTTTCAAGATTGTCAATAATAACAACGTCCTCGCCCTTTTCAATCAATGCGTAAACCGTATGCGAACCGATATATCCGGCTCCTCCCAAAACCAAAACTGTCATTTCAATTCTCCTTCCGAAATATTATATTTATATTATTTAAGAATTCCCGCTCCGTCGCCGACTTCAACAACATAAAAGTCCGCCGCATATCCGATAGCCGCCTTATACTCTCTTCCTACATTCTCTATAAACACATCGATTGCGTCGTTTTTTACGATGCTTACGGTACAGCCGCCAAAACCCGCTCCCGTCATTCTGGAGCCGATAACGCCCTTTTGCTTAAGCGCGGACGCCACAAGCGTATCAAGCTCTTTTCCCGTGACCTCGTAATCGTCCCTGAGCGAATCGTGCGAGGCAATCATAAGCCTTCCGAATTCCTCGATATTTCCCGCTTTAAGCGCCTCAACCGCCTTGATTGTCCTTTGATTCTCATATACGGCGTGCTTTGCGCGGCGCTGCCTTACCTCGGACTTAATCGCGTCCTTATGCGCCTCAAACCGCGCCTCGTCAAGCTCTCCGAGGCTCTTTATGTCAAGCACCGTCTGAAGCTCCGAAAGCGCTTCCTCGCACTCCGCGCGGCGCTCGTTGTATTTGGAATCGCCCAGACCTCTTTTTTTATTGCTGCACGCGATTACTATTTTGGCATCGTCAAGAACGATGGGCGCGTACTCATACGAAAGGTCCGCCGTGTCAAGGAAAATAGCGCAGTCCTTTTTGCCCATCGCGATTGCGAACTGGTCCATAATTCCGCAGTTTACTTTGTTGAAATTGTTCTCCGAATACTGTCCGATAAGAGAAATCTCAATCATATCCACATCAAAGCCGTACATATCCCTGAGCATAACTCCGGTGCCGACCTCCACCGACGCAGACGAGGAAAGTCCCGAGCCGTTGGGAATGTTGCCGAACAAAAGTATGTCGAAGCCGTTTGTTATATTGTAGCCCTTCTCGCCAAACGCCCACATAACGCCCATCGGATAGTTGGTCCATCCCGCCTTTTCCGACCATACAAGCGCATCAAGGCTGCCCTCGATTACTCCGAGCTTCTCAAAATTTTCCGAGAAAAATCTGAGTTTTCTGTCATCTCTTTTTCTGGCGATAAAATAGGTTCCGATTGTCAGCGCGCAGGGAAAAACATGACCGCCGTTGTAATCGGTATGCTCTCCGATAAGATTCACGCGCCCCGGCGCAAAATACGAGCGGACGTCACCGCCCTCCCCGAAAATCTCGCCGAATTTTTTGATAAGCTGCTCTTTCATACTTAGCGTCTCCTTTTCTGTATATTATTTATATATTATTTTCATATTTATTCCCTGAGGATAATCTCCGAAGCAATCCCCGAAAATATTCATTCCGCCCTGATGCTCGGCGTCCTCCGCGTTACCGAGCCTGACCGCTATATATCCGTTTCCCGTAAGCCCGTAATCCGAAAGCGTCAGCTCCGATACCTTATCCTTGTCGAGGTAGGTTCCCCTCTCCGTGATTTTCCACGTTTTGAGGATTCCGTACTGCGTGTTTTTGTCAGGCCACCAGTCGGGATTGAGCTTGCCGCGTCTGCCCCCGAAATCTCCGGGGCAGTTCCATGTGCCCGCCGCTCTGCCGTTAATCCACATCGTAATGTCGGACGGCCAGTCAAGATTGTATTCATGATCCTCAGCGCAAAGCTCCGCTGAAAACTCTATACGCTTGATTTTTTTGTCGGCAAGCATATGATTGGGAAACCTGTATTCCACATAGCCTTTGCCAAGCCACAGAAGCTTCGCCGAGGTTCTCTCGGGATTGTAAAACGCTCCCGGCTCATCCTCCTCGTCAATCCTGCCCTTTTCGCTCACCAGTCCGCAAGTCGGCCAGACCTCGTAATCCACATAATTTCCAATCGGCATACTGACAGTTTCAGAATTGTCGTCCGCCTCCTCGGTGACGAAGCTCACGTCAAGCGCGGACACTGCCTTATAGCAGAGCTTGGCGGAGCCTCGAACTCCGCTTTGCACCTCGGTGCCGATAAGCCCCGCCTCCTCAAGCACCTTCACATTGATTGCCGCCGAGGACGCGGGAATTTCAAGCCTTTCGGCAAGCTCGTTGACATTAAGCCTGTGAGAGCATAAAAGCCTGAGCATCCTTATTCTGGTTTCGGATGAAAGCGCCTTGCCGATAGCGGTAAGCCGCTCACCGTCGTCCAACGTAAATGAAAAAACCTTCTCCAAAAATCCAACTCCCAATCCGTAAATTCCGGCGGACTTCTTTCATATGCCGCCGTATCCGATTGATTAAAACAAAAATTATGTTTAAAAACATCTTTTATGTTTTAATCGTATCACACTATACCCGTTCCGTCAATAGAACTCCCGTAATTTTTTATTAATTTTTCTTTTGCGGCGCGCGTAAGTCTTTTAATATGATATTCACGGCTCATGGCTTCTTCCTTGGTGCCGTGTTCCTCAAGATAAACGAGACGCACGGGCAGTCTGGTGCGCGTGTATTTTGCGCCCTTTCCGCTGTTGTGCGCCAGAAGCCGCTTTGCGATATCCGTCGTCCAGCCCGTATAAAAAGTGCCGTCCGCGCACTCCACAATATATGTGTAATTATGTCCTTCCATTCGGATTTACTATTCCTTATTCCACCGTTTTTTTCATACAATATTCTCCTCAAATTTCGCCGCCAGCTTGGGAAAGAGCGGCTTAACCTCCACCGTTTTGTCTAAAAGCTTACCAAAGCCCCCAATGATAACGCCGTTCAGGAGCGTCATGATTACCGTGCCGATTCCTATTCCGACAAACCTTCTGAAGAAAATAAACGACAGCGCGCACGCCGTTACAAGGCAGCCCGCGTCAAAGCAAGCCTTGAATTTAGTACGGTATATACCGTATTTTTCGCTCACCGCTTTTACAAAATAATCATAAACCTGAGGGCATATGTATGTTTTGAAAAAAAGCGCTACCGCAAACGCCGTCATAACCATTCCCACCGCAAGATAAGTTATCCGCAGCGCCATATGCATACTGCCCGGCGCGCATACCGACGGATTAAAATGAGGTATGACCGCCCGCCACATATCCAAAAGCGCCCCGTAAAGAACGCTTGTCAGAAAGGCACAGAAATATGTGAGCCTGACCTTTCTCATAAGTATACAGAAAACAACGAAAAGCAGTCCTTGAACAATGTATTCCGCCTGCCCGAAGGTCAGAAAGGACACTTTCTCGCTGATTATGTACGCGGATGCAACTATCATGGACACCCCGAAATCCGCGGCGCTTACCATTGCAACCGAAAACGATATGCATAGCATGGCGATTACATAAACCGCCTCGCTGCATATTTTTATCCTTTTCATAAGTATATCTCCCGTTTAGTCAAATAAAAAAATAGGCATCAGGCGTTCTCAGCCTGATGCCGGCACGGTCAGTTTTCAGTCCTCGGCACTTTCGTATGCCTCAAGAATCTGTCTCTGAATCCTGTCTCTGGTATCAGAATTGATGGGATGTGCAATATCCCTATACTCACCGTCTGCGGATTTTTTGCTCGGCATCGCAATGAAAAGTCCCTTGTCACCGTCAATTACCTTAATGTCATGAACAACGAATTCATTGTCAATAGTGATTGATACGACGGCCTTCATCTTGCCCTCTTTATCAACCTTTCGTACCCTGATGTCCGTTATCTGCATATGTATGCCCCTTCCTATTACGCATTTGTCCTTTCTATATCCTTACGCCCGCCAAAGTTCACGGCTCGGGCGGGCGCTGTTACCAATAAAATCAAATGGAAAATCTTTCGTTCTTCTCGACAACAATCTTGATTTCGCCGTTCTCACCGATATAAGTGGTATTCGGCCTGATTGTATCCCTGCTCTCGATTATGCAGTTCTCAAGGTATGTGTTATCCCCGATATGCACGTCATTGAGCACGATGCAATTCTTAATCGTGCAGTTATTGCCGATATAAACCTTCTTGAAAATAACCGAATCCTCAACATGACCGTTGATGATGCAGCCGCTCGCAATAAGGCTGTTCTTGACATTTGAGCCCGGATTGTACTTAGCCGGAGCAAGGTCGTCAACCTTGGAGTATATCTCGGAATACTGTTTGAAGAAGAAGTCTCTTACATCTCTTCTCAGGAAGTCCATATTTGTCTTGTAATATGACTCAACCGCGGATATGCTGCTCCAGTATGTGTCAAGCTTGTATGCGTAAATTCTCTTAACGCTCTTATATCTTATAAGAATGTCCTTTACGAAATCGTAACGGTCCTCCTCATAAGCCTTCTGTAAAAGCTCAATGAGAAGACGTCTTCTTATTACATACACGCCTGTCGATACCGTCCTGCTGTCCGTAACAACGGGCTTCTCCTCAAAATCCGTAACCCTGTTGTCATCGGCAAGCTTCGCAACACCGAATCTCGTCGCCTCCTCTACAGAATCCAAATCCTTAACAACAACCGTAATATCTGCTTTTTTCTCAATATGATACTCAAGAACCTTATTGTAATCAAGCTTGTATACTCCGTCACCCGAAGTGATTACCACATAGGGCTCGTGGCTGTTCCTGAGGAAATCAAGATTCTGATACAGCGCGTCAGCCGTGCCTCTGTACCATACGCTGTTCTCCGTCGTAATGGTCGGGTTGAATACAAACAGACCTCCCTGCTTTCTTCCGAAATCCCACCATTTTGAAGAACTCAGATGCTCGTTGAGCGACCTTGCGTTATACTGGGTAATTACCGCAACCTTTCCGATATGGGAATTGGACATATTGCTGAGCGCAAAATCTATTGTTCTGTAGCTTCCCGCAATGGGCATTGCCGCTATCGCCCTCTTGTTGGAGAGTTCACGCATCATTTTGCTGTTTCCGCCCGCTAAAATTACACCTATTGCTCTCATCTGTCTTCACCTGCCTTAACTATATAGCCGCCTGAGGCCAATATTCCGTCGTTATAATCCGACATTTCCGTAACGCCCGCAATCGCAGTGTTTTTGCCGATTCTGACATTGGGCGGAATATATGAATTTTCTCCTATTGTCGCCAAATCGGATGCGTAGACCTTAGCATCAAGCTCACTCTCCGCATATTCTCCGACACCGATTTCGGTATTATCGCCAATCTCAACATTCTCAGCAATTATTGACTTGTAAATTTTTACGTTTCTTCCTATTACTGAATTCTGCATGATTATTGAATCCTCAATAACCGCGCCATCCTCAACGGTAACGCCCGCGCCGATAACGGAATTCTTGATTTTGCCGTATATCTCACAGCCCTCGCCGATAATGCTTCGCTCAATAGCGGCATTCGGAGATATGAACTGCGGCGGAAGCGCGTCTGCCTTGGTGTAAATCTTCCAAAGTTCCTCATAGAGATTGAACTCGGGCACAATGTCGATAAGCTCCATATTGGCCTCCCAATATGAGCTGAGCGTACCTACATCCTTCCAGTATCCGTTGTATTCATACGCAAAGCATCTCCTTCCGTTCTCAAAGCAGTACGGAATAATATGCTTTCCGAAATCGCAGCCCTTCTGGTTCTTCATCTTGACAAGAGCCTCTTTGAGCGTTTTCCATGAGAAAATATAAATACCCATAGAAGCAAGATTACTTCTCGGGTTCGCGGGTTTTTCCTCGAACTCGGTTATCTTGTTGTCTTCGTCGGTAATCAGGATACCGAACCTGCTCGCCTCCTCAAGCGGTACCGGCATAGCCGCAATAGTCACGTCGGCGTTGTTCGCCTTGTGATAATCAAGCATTATTTCATAATCCATCTTATAGATATGGTCGCCTGATAAAATAAGTACGTAATCCGGATTATAAAGCTCTATAAAATCCAAATTCTGGTAAATGGCGTTTGCAGTACCTGTGTACCATTCACTGCTTGTACTCTTCTCGTAAGGCGGAAGCACCGTTACGCCTCCCACATTACGGTCCAAATCCCACGGAATACCTATTCCGATGTGCGTATTAAGACGCAAAGGCTGATACTGTGTAAGAACACCCACGGTATCAATGCCGGAGTTAATACAATTACTGAGCGGGAAGTCGATTATCCTGTACTTGCCGCCGAACGCGACAGCGGGCTTGGCCACTTTGGAGGTAAGAACTCCCAAACGGCTGCCCTGGCCGCCAGCCAACAACATGGCTATCATTTCTTTCTTTACCATAATTAAATCACCTCTAGTCGATATATTTACTAGTCTGCTATCGTAGTATACATATTGTACCATAATTGCAAAATAAATAAAAGTAAAATTCGTCAATTTTCTCAAAAATTGGGAATTTTTTTTATTTTTTTGTATATATTTTACAATATATGGTCCCAGGAGCTTGTACTATACTATATGTAGATTTCAAAATTAAATGCTAAATTTTTTGGACGCGCTTTACAACCCTGCCCGGTATGGTATAATGTCCGTGAAAGCAATTCGCAGTGCGAAAGTGCGTGATGACAAATCGGCTGCTTGCAGACGATTTTGGCAGAGTGCACTTTCATAGGGCGAATGCCCGCGAGCGAGAAGACGTAAAACGGCTTCGAGCACGCACTGCGAATCACAGGATGACAAATCGGCTGCTTGCAGACGATTTTGGCAGAGTGCACTTTCATAGGGCGGTGCCGGGCGCCTGTGACGCCCGTTTAGCACGGACCGAAGCGGAGCGTAGACGCCCGCGAGCGAGAAGACGTAAAACGGCTTCGAGCACGCACTGCGAAAACAATATCAAAATTAATAGAAAATTGATTGGAGAACCCAGAATGTATCATATAGACTTCAACAAACCGATTCGCGTTCATTTCATAGGAATAGGCGGAATCAGCATGAGCGCGCTGGCGGAAATTCTTCTCGAAAGAGGCTTTGAAATATCCGGCTCGGACATAAAGAAGTCCGCGCTCACAGACCGTCTTTCGGACAAAGGAGTGCGTATCCGTATCGGTCAGACGGCTGAAAATATTGAAAGCGGTATCGACCTTATCGTATACACCGCCGCCATCTCAAAAGATAATCCGGAATTTGAAGCCGCCGAAAAAAGCGGTATACCGATGCTGACAAGAGCCGAGCTTCTCGGAGAAATAATGAGCAATTACAGCGTCGCAATCGGAGTTTCGGGAACCCACGGCAAGACCACCACCACCTCAATGCTAACCGAGATAATGGTTGCCGCAGGACTTGACCCCACCGTAACCGTGGGCGGCATTCTCCCTTCAATAAACGGCAATTTAAGAATCGGCGGCTCCGCCAATTTTATCACGGAGGCGTGCGAGTACACCAACAGCTTTCTTTCCTTCCTGCCGACAGTGGAAATAATACTTAACGTGCAGGAGGACCATCTTGATTTTTTCAAAGATATAAACGATATACGCAATTCTTTCAGACTGTATGCAAATCTTCTTCCCGAGAACGGACTTCTTGTAATCAACGGCGATATAGACGATTACGAATACATAAGCGGCGGCGTGAAATGCCCTGTGATAACCGTGGGCAAAACGGAAAACTGCGACTATTATGCCGCCGACATCTGCTATAACGAAACCGGCTGCTGTTCATACACCCCCGTTTGCAGGGGAATTTCCGGCGAGCGCGTCGAGCTTGGCGTCCCCGGAATTCACAACGTATACAACAGTCTTGCCGCGATTGCCGTTGCGGACTGGTTGGGCTGCGAGCGCGGCGACATTTCATCGGCGCTTAAAAATTTCGGCGGCACCGAGCGCCGTTTCCAGAAAAAAGGAGTTGTCAGAGGATTTACCGTAATTGACGATTACGCGCATCACCCTACTGAAATTGACACAACCCTGAATTCCGCCGCCAATTACCCCCACCGCAGAATCGTATGCGTATTCCAGCCCCACACCTACACGAGAACCGCCGCATTTCTGAAGGATTTCGCCAAGTCCTTAAGTCATGCGGACACGGTAATCCTGGCGGACATATACGCCGCAAGGGAACGCAACACAATAGGAATTTCCTCGGAAGCTTTAAAGGATGAAATAGATAAGCTGGGAACCGAATGCATATATGAGCCCGATTTTGAAAATATACAAAAAATAATAATCAATATGTGCGGCGAGGGCGATTTGGTGATTACCATGGGCGCCGGAAACATTGTGGAGGTAGGCGAGGCACTGCTTAAAAATTATTAGACTTATCCACAATTTCCACAACTTTCATTTTTTGGAAAGTTTGATGTTCTCTTTTCTCAAACGCTGTGGTATACTTCAATAGCACAGCATCAAAGGAGGAGGATACGCCGTGGGTAAACTGACGCTGAGTTCGTTTCAAAAGAATAATACAACCGCCGTTTCCAATATTTTTCTCGACAGCTATATGGGCGACGCCAACGGAGAATTTGTAAAAGTTTATCTGTATCTGCTCAGATGTATGCACGGTGCCCCCACAGGCATGGGAATTTCACTTTCCGACATTGCGGACAGGCTTAATCTTACCGAAAAGGATATTGTGCGCGCTCTCAGATACTGGAATAAAACCGACGTTCTCAATGTTGTTTTTGATTCACAGACCGGCGAGCCTGCTTCCGTAACTATTCTTGCGCTTGACGCGGACAGCAACTCCGCCGCCTCTATCGAACCGATGCCCGGCGCAGATATTGTTTATGATACATCCTCCGACACTGCCGACGCTCCGGCTCCGTCGTCGGACAAGCCTTCCGCTCCCGCGGCAACGTCTTATTCCGCCGCGCAGCTCAAATTTTTCAGGGAGCAGGAGGATATCAAGCAGCTTTTATACATTATTGAAAAATATATCGGGAGGCCTCTTACAACCTCCGACATCAATAAGATTTTATATTTTCGGGAATCGCTTAAATTTACGCCCGAGCTTATCGAGTACCTTGTGGAATACTGCGTGAGCAACCAGCATTCAAGCCTTTATTACATGGAAAAGGTCGCTCTGTCATGGTACGACAAGGGCATCTCAACGGTTGAGGACGCCAAAGCTTCCTCGGCGATATACGGCAAACGCAACAATCCCGTAATCAAGGCGTTCGGTTTGTCTGACCGCAGGCTCACTCCGGCAGAACTTGACTTTATAGGACGCTGGTATGACGAGTACGGCTTTGACGGCGCTATAATAGCCGAGGCGTGCCAGCAGACGGTGCTTACGCTCGGCAAGCCCAATTTCAGATATGCCGACAGAATTCTATGCAAATGGAAATCGGCGGATGTGCATACGTTGGAGGACGTCAAAAAGCTATCCTCCGCTTTCAAAGCAAAGATTACCGTTCCGGCGGGCACTAAACCTCAGACTGCTCCCGCCAGGACAAACAAATTCAATAATTTTTCACAGCGCACCTACGATTTTGACGCTATGGAAAAAGACCTTATAAGCAACAACAAGTAGTCATACGGAGGACAGGCATTTTGGCTCTCACCAATTCACAATACGACGAAATAATGCGCGGCTACGGCGCAAAACAAACCTTCTCCAGACGCGAGCTTGACCGACGGACTGCCGAGGTTACCCTTCGCGTGCCGGAATACGGTCGTCTTGCCTCCCGAATCGGAGCGCTTGCTTCCGAATCAGCCAAAGCCTCCATACACGGAAACACCTCCGAGCTTGACGGCATCAGAGGTTCCATAGACGAAATCAGAATCCGTATGAATACTCTTCTTACCGAAGGGGGCTTCCCCTCTGACTATCTTGAGCCGGTATACGAATGTCCGCTTTGCAAGGATACCGGATATATCGGAAACAAGAAATGCAGATGCTTTAAACAGGCGGCAATAGATTTGCTCTACCGCCAGTCCAATATACGCAAAATCCTTCAATCCGAGAATTTTGACGCTTTCTGTCTTGATTATTTTAATCCCGATTTTTATGACAACTCCACCGGACTTTCGGCAAGAGAAAACGCCGAAAAGCTGCGCGAAGCCTGCAAGGAATTCGTCGATGCTTTTCCCGCAGGAGATAATATTCTTTTTTACGGAAATACCGGCGTGGGCAAAACCTTCCTGTCCAACTGCATTGCCAAGGCTCTTTTGGACAAATCCTTCAGTGTGCTTTATCTGTCGGCAATCGAGCTTTTCAATATTTTATCCGAATACGACAAAGAGGACAGTGCGGACAGCGAGCTTTCCGAATCACAGATTACGGGATGTGACCTTCTTATCATAGACGACCTCGGAACGGAGCTTTCCAATGCTTTTACAAACTCCAAGCTCTTTTACTGTATTAACGACCGTCTTTTGAAGGGCAAATCCACCGTCATCTCCACCAATCTTTCACCCGGTGAGCTGATGAACAATTATTCCGAAAGAATTTTTTCCCGTATAAAAAACTCCTTCAAGCTTTACAAGCTTTACGGGGACGACATCAGATTAATTAAAAAATAACACTTTTATGGAGGAAACACGATGCAGAGAAACGAAATAGACCTCGAGACCATTCCCGTAGGCTCTCTCGGGCTTATAACCCTGAGGGGCTGCGAGCAGCTTGGCAGAAAGATTAACGACTATATTGTTGAATGGCGAAGGGAGCGCGAGAGCGAGCATAAAACCACCATCGCGTTTGCGGGCTATCAAAGGGATAACTACATTGTTAAAACAATGGTTCCGCGCTTCGGCTCGGGTGAGGCAAAGGGCGTAATCAACGAATCTGTGCGCGGCTACGATTTGTATATACTTGTGGACGTGTGCAATTACAGCCTGACATATTCCCTCTGCGGCGAAATCAATCATATGTCGCCCGACGACCATTATCAGGATTTGAAGAGAATTATCGCCGCTCTCGGCGGTAAGGCAAGACGCATCACTGTCATCATGCCCTTCCTCTACGAAAGCCGTCAGCACAAGAGAAGCGGCCGCGAGTCGCTTGACTGCGCTATGGCTCTGCGTGAGCTTATAAGCATGGGCGTTGACAATATCATAACCTTTGACGCTCACGACCCGCGCGTTCAGAATGCCATTCCGTTAAGCGGCTTTGAAACGGTTCAGCCTGTTTACCAGTTTATCAAGGCTTTGCTCACGCATATAGACGACCTTGAGCTTGACAGCGAGCATATGATGATAATAAGCCCCGACGAGGGCGCAATGGGAAGAGCGGTTTACTATTCCAACGTCCTCGGTCTTGATATGGGTATGTTTTACAAGCGCCGCGACTATTCAAGAGTGGTTGACGGACGCAATCCCATTGTAGCCCATGAATTCCTCGGCTCCTCCGTTGAGGGCAAGGACGTGTTTATTATAGACGATATGATTTCGTCGGGCGAAAGTATGCTCGATGTTGCAAGGGAGCTTAAGGCGCGCAAGGCAAGGCGTATCTATCTCGCCGCCACCTTCGGTCTTTTCACCAACGGCATGGAAAAATTTGACAGGGCGTACGAGGACGGGCTTTTCGACAAAATACTCACAACCAACCTTGTATACCAGTCCCCCGAGCTCCTTTCAAGGGATTATTATGTTGATGTCGATATGAGCAAATATATCGCGCTTCTGATAGACACACTCAATCACGACGCTTCCATCAGCAATCTCCTCAATCCCGTTGAAAGAATCAACGCGAGGGTAAGCGAGTACAGGAAAAATAAATTATAATTGCAAAAAAGAGGGTAATCCCTCAAGTCATTTCATGACTTTTGGGACACCCTCATTTTTCAGTTTACCAAAGCCTTCCGTATATTTATTAATCACGGCATAGAATAATCCGTTAAGTAATATGTTATTATTCCGTCTTCCGCTTCGTATCTAACAAGCTTTCCATCCTCCGTAATTATAAACGAAAAAACATTTCCTCCCATGTCTTCTTCCAGGTACTTTCCACTCTCTAAATTAACTATACAAAATTCTTCTACTGAACGATTCATCAATAGTGCATATTTATGATTAAGAATTTCATATGTTTGAGTATATCCATCAACATAGAGGTCTATATTTTGCTTATTTCCATCTAAATTATTTATTATAGTTGCGATAGTATCATTATATCTAACAACACTATAAGATTCACCTGTAACCATATCGTTCATGTGTCCATCAAAAGGTTCTATAATTTCTGTTTTGCACTCATTAATTTGATATTTTATTAATTCAAATGATTCCTCACTTTTTATCGAAGCTATAATTGTATTATTATCCGCAAATTCAAATTCTGACGTTAAGGTTTCAGTCCCATTATCGCTTTGATACACAGGCACATCATATAATTCATCAAGGCTTTTGACTTCACCCGATTTGAAATCTGCCAAATAATATATACATTTTGCATCTTTTTCTTCCAAAGTCAATATACCCCTGTTATGATCAGGAGAAACTCTCACATCTATCAGCGCTCCATGATTTGATGCTTCAAAATTGAAAGATATCTCCTCCCCTTTCATAGAATCTATATTTATTATATATATTTTTTTTGCCCAACCACCATCGTCAACAAGCAAAAGCGTGTTATCATCAATAGTATATACCGTATGGCTCGTATTTTCAAATTCACTTATAGCCACAATTCCTTCATCTGAGTAATAATAATACAATACTATATTACTATCCCCTCCCAAATCACATAGACCCTTTTCAAGTGCTTGTTCACAAAATGTACCGTCCGAAAATGTATATGCGTGAATACCTTCTGCATCCTCCGTATATATAGAATCAGGATTTTTTAACCATAAATCTCCTTTAATTTTAATGGACTTCATGTCTTTAGGTGTATCTGCCATCTCTGTCTCATCCGGTTTCATGTCTTCGTTAGCTAATTCACTCTCTTTAGAGGTCAACACACCTCCGCTGTTAATATCACTGGGCTTACTTGATTTTGCGCACCCTGTAACAGCAATAAGTATCACAATAAATACGATCAATATTCTTTTCACAAAATATGCCCCCTATAATTATTTATATGTTATAAATCCTATATTATCTATTCCTTCCTGCTTAGTAAACTGATATGCATACTGCAAAATGGTTCCTGTAGTTTTTCCAGCATCTGCTTCACTCATAAGTGTTTCCTGTGCCAAACAGCCATATATTACAGTATTAGCCTTTTCTTGTGTGCTTCTATATCTTGTACAAAATAGGCTATCATATTCTCTACACAATATATATCGTTTATAATATTCATCAATTGCATCGTCAATAACTTTTTTATATCTTGTTGCTAATCCATTGTATCCGCCTATAGTGAAATTCTGGTCCTTCTCTGGTATATCATATAAATCAACACCAGCATCCGGGTACTCATATTCATAAATTGTATACCAAAGCGCATATTGCTTAGTTATAATTAATTGTGCTCCATATCCCGATTTTCTGTTTGGGTACTCTGCGTGATCTGCAACCCATGCCGGAGATAGCTCATTAAGTATAGTATTTTTTATATAGTCCTTAAACGCCACGGTATATGTTGTTGCATTATTTACCTTTTTTTGATTTTCAACAGACATCAAACCTACCTTAATTGTAGATGGAATATATCCAGAATATCTCTTCGTATAAGTATATCCCGGTCTTAAGGAAAAGCAGGTTGCCGTGCCATTTTCATTACTGCTAATATTATATATTGTTATATCATTATCAATACTTTCGGACATAACATCTACTACGCTCATATCCGAATCAACTATATATCCATCTATGCGCGCAGTTCGTATATTAATTGCAGTCCGAATGTCTATATTATCCATTTGTTCATAAGAATTCAATGCATATTGTAATGCATTATCTACCGAATTAGTTTCCATACTAATTTTTTCTAAATATCCCATAGGAACCTCAGA
>JAAVHB010000012.1 GCA_014799955.1 Butyrivibrio sp.
GATTCCGTATTTAAGACGGATTTCCTCAAGCGCGCTCTTCTCGCCCTTGCCTCTTTCCATTCTGTCTACGGAAACAACCATCCCGACAATATCCACCGCGCCCTGAGCCTTTATAATCGGAAGCGTTTCCTCGATGGAGGTTCCCGCGGTAGTAACATCTTCTATTATAACCACTTTATTGCCGTCTTCTATCGGACTTCCGAGCAAAATTCCTTTATCCCCGTGGTCCTTTATCTCCTTGCGGTTGGAGCAGTACCCCACCTCGGCGCCGTACAGGCTGTCAAGCGCAACCGCCGCGGTCACCGACAACGGAATTCCCTTGTATGCCGGTCCGAAAAGAATATCAAAATCAGTACCGTATTCCGCCTCGATAGCCCTGGCATAATATTCTCCGAGCCTCTTTAGCTGAGAACCGGTTCTGTAAAAGCCCGTATTAATAAAAAAAGGTGTATTCCTGCCGCTTTTGGTAACAAAATCACCGAACTTAAGCACATTGCAGTCCACCATAAACTCGATAAATTGCTTCTTATAATCTTCCATATATCCCGATTTCTCCTTACTCTTTGCCGCAAAGAAGTCTTTCGTTAATCTCCGCCGCATGATACGCCCATTTTAGCATACGTCACAGGCTTTTTCAATTTATTTTTAAGACGCCTTAAAGCGCCGCCCGCAAAGGCTCCAAGCCTACCTGACTATTCCTATAAGCTCGTTTATATCCCCGACGTTTTTCGTTGCCATATATTCCTCTATACCCGATACTATATCCAGAGTCGCCCGGGGATTTGCAAAATTTGCGGTTCCCACCGACACCGCAGTCGCTCCCGCAAGGATGAATTCCAGAGCGTCCTCAGCCGTCGCTATTCCTCCCATTCCTATAATGGGAAGCTTAACCGCGTTTGCAACCTGATATACCATGCGCAGCGCGACAGGCTTTATCGCGGGTCCGGACAGCCCCCCGGTCTTGTTGGCAAGCGCAAAGGTCTGTCTGTTTATGTCTATTTTCATTCCCGTTACCGTATTTATGAGCGATAAAACATCGGCTCCGCCCGCCTCAGCCGCCCTTGCCATCTCGGTTATATCCGTGACATTCGGACTGAGCTTCATTATAACGGGCTGCTTCGCGGCTTTTTTTACCGCCGAAGTAATATGCTCTATACTCGCCGCGTTCTGCCCGAAGGCGATTCCCCCCTCCTTGACGTTGGGGCAGGAAATATTAATCTCGAGCATATCCACAGGCTCGCCGCCGAGGCGCTCAACCACCTCGATATAGTCCTTTTCCGATTTACCGCAGACGTTGACGATTATTTTGGTGTCGTATTTCTTAAGAAAAGGAATATCCCTCTTTACAAAAACATCTATTCCGGGATTCTGAAGCCCTATCGCGTTGAGCATCCCGCCATAGGTTTCAGCCACTCTCGGAGTGGGATTTCCGGACCACGGGACATTTGCGACGCCCTTGGTGACAACCGCGCCAAGCTTATTCAAATCAACAAATTCGCTGTATTCCATACCGGAGCCGAAGGTTCCCGAAGCCGTCATTACCGGATTCTTAAGTTCAACTCCCGCAAGCGTTACCTTAGTATTCATCAAAGCTCCACCTCCGCCGCGTTAAATACCGGACCGTCCGCGCAAACGCGCTTGTTGTGAACCTGAGAATGTCCGTCAATCTCAGCCGAACGGCATACACAGGCAAGACACGCGCCGATTCCGCACGCCATTCTTTCCTCCATTGAGAGCCATGCTTCGATTCCGTTTTCGGCGGCATATTCCTTGACCGCGCGGAGCATCGGCGTAGGTCCGCAGGCATATATTACATCCCCTTCTATACCGTTGGATTTAATCGCGTCGATTACGGTGCCGTGTGTACCGAGGCTTCCGTCGTCCGTCGCAACCGTCAGATTTCCGTACAGCTTAAGCTCCCTGTCAAGAAATGTGTCGCTGTTTCTGTAGCCGACGACAATTTCCTTTTCGTCATATATTCTTTTTGCAAGCTCAAGCATCGGAGGAATTCCGATACCGCCGCCTATCAGAATAGCTTTTTTGCCCTCCTGTATGGGGAATCCGTTGCCGAGAGGTCCGAGTATATGTATACTGTCGCCCGGCTGATACTCCGAAAACTCCTTTGTACCCTTGCCGACAACCCTGTACACGAGGCGCAGCCTCTGCACGTCCGTTTCGCAAATGCTTATCGGGCGGGGCAGAAGGCGCGAACCGTCCTTTGAATACACGGACACAAACTGACCGGGCACGGATTTTTCGGCTATATTGCTCGTCCTGATCCACATATCGTAAATACCGTCCGAAAGCCTTTTCCGGCTTTCAACGACAGCGGTTTCGTCAAATTTCATCTCGTTATCCCCTCGCGGAATTAATATCGTTAATCATATCTATCGCGGCCTGCCTTGACGCGTCCGCATAACCTTCTGCGCCGAATTTCGCGTATTCTTCCTGCTTATATGCGCAGATTATGCCTCTTGAGCTGTTTACAATTGCGCCGAGACCGTCGGCGTTAAAATAATCCGCCAGATCCTTGCCCTTACCTCCCTGCGCGCCGTAACCCGGAACAAGTATAAAGGCTTTCGGCATGATTTTGCGAAGCAGTCTGCCCTGTTCGGGATATGTCGCTCCGACAACCGCTCCGACATAGCTGTAGCCGTTTCCCATGCACTCCTCTCCCCATTTTGCGACCTGCTCTCCGACATGCTCATAGAGCGGTCTGCCCTCAATCAGCCTGTCCTGAAACTCGCCGCTTGATGGATTTGATGTCTTTACGAGTATGAAAATTCCCTTTTTTTCTTCCTTGCACACATCCGTAAAGGGCTTGATTCCGTCCGTCCCGAGATAGGGATTTACCGTGATGAAATCCTCGTCAAAGGGAGCTATGCTCTGACCGCCGACCTTAACCCTTCCGATATGTCCCACGGCATACGCCGCCGAGGTAGAGCCTATGTCGCCGCGCTTCACATCTCCGATAACCACCATGTCCTTTGATTTGCAGTAGTCCACCGTCTTTTTGAAGGCTTTAAGTCCCTCTATACCGAACTGCTCGTACATGGCGATTTGCGGCTTGACCGCCGGGACTATATCGCATATCGCGTCAACAATGCCCTTGTTATACTGCCATATCGCCTCTGCCGCGCCTTCAAGGGTTTCCCCGAATTCTTCAAAGGCTTTTTTAACAATATGCTCCGGCACATACGAAAGCATCGGGTCAAGTCCGACCACAACAGGCGCGCCTGTCTTTGTAATTTTATCTGTCAATTTGTTAATCATTATTTTTCTCCTTAACATTCCCGCAAGGCGCTGTGCGCCGAACGGGACTTTCCCTATATATTATACGTCCGCCGACAAGGGTGTACTCAACCCTGCCCTTAACCTTTCTTCCGTCAAAAGGGGTGTTGTGACCTTTTGATGCAAAATCCCGCCTGTCGATAACGAACTCCGCCTCCGGATTCATTATCGTAATATCCGCGGCCTTGCCCGGCAAAAGGGTGCCTCTGTCAATTCCCGCAATCCTCGCCGGATTATAGCTCATTTTTTCGACCATCTGCATCGGAGTAAGAATTCCCTTAAGCACGAGCTCTGTGTAGGCAAGGCAGAGGCCTGTCTCCAATCCGGTAATCCCGAAGGGCGCGTCGGAGATTGGCTTTGCCTTTTCCTCTTCGGAATGGGGAGCGTGGTCGGTGGAAATCACTTCCATGGTTCCGTCCCGCAGGCCTTCGCGCAATGCCTCCATATCCGCTCTGCTTCTGAGCGGAGGATTCATTTTGTAATCGGCATCGTCGCCCGGTATATCCTCATCGCACAGCGTGAAATGGTGGGGGCATACCTCACCGCTGACCGAAAGCCCGTCAGCCTTTGCGTCACGTATCATCCTTACGCTGTCCGCAGTCGAACAGTGGCAAAGATGCAGTCGGCAGCCCGTTTCCTTTGCAAGCAGAATATCCCTTGCCGTTATCACATCCTCAACCGCGTTGGTTATACCCCTTACACCGAGGCTTTTTGACTTCTCGCTCTCGTTGAGCGAGCCGCCGTTCACAAGGTTTTTGTCCTCGCAATGAGCCATCACAAGCATTCCGCATTCCGCCGCCTGACGCATGGCTTCACGGTAAACGGCGGAATTCATGACGGACTTACCGTCCTCGCTTATGGCGGCGACACCTGCCTTTCGTAACGCCGCGATGTCCGTCGGAGTCTCGCCCTTCTGTCCCAGCGTGACCGCCGCAACCTGATACAGGTTCACTACGGAATCCCTTGCGGCAATACCGTTTATTTTTTCAATCATGGCAACGCCGTCAACGGGCGGATTCGTATTCGGCATAGGAAAAACCGAGGTCACCCCGCCTCTCGCCGCCGCTGCCGCGCCCGTTTTAACCGTTTCCTTGTACTCAAATCCCGGTTCCCTGAAATGCACATGCAAATCGACAAGTCCGGGCATAACAAAGCATCCGGAAGCGTCAATTACGTCATGACCGGATTCCGATATCCCGCCGCCGACAGCGGCGATTAAACCGTCCTCCACCAAAACATCATAAATGCCGTCCTTACCGGATGCCGGGTCCAGAACTCTTCCGCCCTTAATAAGAATTCCCATTTCTTATCTCCTTACATTCCCGCGCAGCGCAGCCGAACGGAAATTTCCGCTAAAAAAATTCAGATTACTCGCGCGCGGCGCAAATCTTCAAGTATATATTTGTTTTTGATATAATTGGGAAGATCCTCTGCCCTTACCCACTTATAATCATACAGCTCCTCGGACAATATAACCAATTCATCCATAACCTTGCATATAAAAGCAAGCCCCAGATACTGATTGTCCCCGAGCCTGTATACCCATGAGTACGGCATTGACGATACATGCGTAAATATTCCCGTACACTCCTGTATGTATCTTATACAGGTAGCCTCCGGCGTTTCTCCTTCCGCCAGATTCGTGTCAAGAAATTCCCACTGATACGGCTCGTCAATTCTGTCGTTGTACCATTTTTTTACGATTAAAAAATCATCCTCGCATTTAACGATTCCTTTGATTTTAATTCCGTATTTCTTCATAACAATACCTCTTATCCGGTTATTTTCTGCGGCTGCCGCCGTTTCCCCCTCGGTCAAGGAAGCGCATCTTACCGTCGCCTCCGGCTTTCCTTTTCGGAACCTCTCCAACCTCGTAGACGCCCTTAATATCCTTTGACATCTTACTTGCGCACGCAGGACAGAATCTGCCGAAGCGTATCTCTGTTCCGCACTTCTCGCATCTTATGAATACCTCTGAATTCTCGGGAATCTCAACCCTTCCCTGCTTTAAAAACTGGTTAATCCGATCCATAGCCACTCCGGTATTCTCGGCTATGATAAGCGCGGGTGTAGGTCCGTTCTCATTAAGATATTTCTTTATCTTTCCGAAATCATCCATTTCCACATTGCCGCAAACTTTACATCGGTACTCGCCGTGACCTCTGAATTCAACCTCACCGCCGCATTTTGAGCAGCCTGTGGGTTTCAATTCCCACTGAAGCTTTTTTATTTTCTTCTGTCTGCTGTCGTTATCCATAAGCACCTCCGATTAAATAAAGTATACCTTAAAAAGGATGAACTTGCAACAGCTTTGTTCTCCGCTCAATAACAGTCCCGTTCGGCGCACAGCGCCTCGCGGGAATGTAAATGTAAGTCCCGTTCGGCACATAGTGCCTCGCGGGAATGTAAAAGCAAAAATCCCGTTCGGCGCACAGCGCCTCGCGGGAATGTAATGGTTTTATTTAAGATTTGCCTTAGCCGTATCTGCAAGCTTTGTGAATGCGGCTGCATCGTTTACGGCAATTTCCGCAAGCATCTTTCTGTTCATCTCAACGCCTGCTGTCTTTAAGCCGAACATAAATCTGCTGTATGAAAGACCGTTCATTCTGGCTGCCGCATTGATTCTGGCAATCCAGAGCTGTCTCATCTGTCTCTTTCTCTGCTTTCTTCCAGCGTAA
>JAAVHB010000013.1 GCA_014799955.1 Butyrivibrio sp.
CTGCACAATGCCGACGGAGAGACGGTCGGAATGCTGGCAATTCTGCGTGACGCGGAAACCGTAAATAAACTGGTGTTCAGATCCGTACTGCCGATTGCGGTTATTTCATTTGTCGCTATGGTGATTGTTGCGGCGTTTACTCTTTTGTATTCCAATAAGATTGTTGTCAAGCTTGAAAAAATAAAAAGATTTCTTTTTTCAGTGGAGCGCGGAGAGCTGAGGACGCCCATGGACGAGACTATTCTTTCCAGAGACGACGAGCTCGGGCAGATGAGCCGCGCGGCGGTAAATATGCAGAAATCCCTTATACAGCTGGTTGAGCGGGACGCGCTGACCTCCATATATAACCGAAGATATGCAAATAAAAAGCTTCGTGATATATGGGAGGAAGCGGGGAAAAACGGCGTGCGCTTCGCAGTCAGCATAGGCGACATTGACTTTTTTAAGTCGGTAAACGATACATACGGTCACAAAGCGGGGGACCGGGTTTTAATTACGGTTTCACGCGCACTAAAGGAATATATGGCAGGAAAGGGCTTTGTGGCAAGATGGGGCGGAGAGGAGTTCCTGCTTGTGTTTATGAATTATGACGAGCGTCAGGCGGAGGAGGCTCTCAATGACCTGCTTGACAGGGTGCACGGAATCTCGGTAAAATACGATGACTGTGAGATAAAGGTCAATATGTCGTTCGGTGTTGTTGGATATGAGGTTGACCAAAGCAGTGCGGAGGATAAAGGAATTGACAGGGACGGGGCGATAGCCGAAGAGATAGAAAATATGCTCAAGCAGGTTGACAAGCTTCTCTACTATGCTAAAAGCAACGGACGCAACCGGGTCGTCACAAGTAAAACCTGCGGAGAATGAGCCGTTTTTCGGTACGGCATTCATAATTACAAAGAAAAGCCGCGCATAACGGGACATATTCGGAATAACCGGATGCCCCGCAGTGCGCGGCTTATTTGTATTTGTTTATAAATCCTCAGCAAATTCGGGGCAGACCGATTTTGCTATATTTTTAAGACCTGCAACCGTGAAAGGATAGCCTGCGTTGACCGTGGCATAGTTTTCCGGAGGTTCTACGAGAATCGCGTGCGATGCCGCTAGCTCTTCCTTATACTGCCTCAGAAAACATTTTGTTACCGCAGTGCGTCCCGACGTGTAATGAGTCACGAGAAAATCCATATCGTAATCGGAAATGCGGGTGCCGCTTGCGTCCTTTGTTATGGAAACCTTTGCCATTCCTCCAAGCATTGAGTAATTGTAATACTGTATGGACACAAAATTCCCGAGCGAATAATACACAAGCATTCTGTGCCCAGTTGAGCTTTCAACCCATTGCACCGGCTCGATTACATGGGGATGTGTGCCGATTACCAAATCAACGCCCTGCTCGGCAAAAAAACTTGCCCATGCCGTCTGTTCGTCGGAAATTCCGAGATTGTATTCCGTACCCCAGTGAGGATATACGATTACGAAATCGGAAATTGATTTCGCTCTTGCAATGTCGTCGGCGATTCGGGGCTTGGTTGCCTCGGTCATCAAATCGACGGTATATTCGTAGCCGGACGGTACGGGAATTCCGTTGGTTCCGTATGTATAGTTGAGCATTGCGATTCGCACTCCGTTTACCTCATGTACATATATATCCGACGCGCTGTCGGCGGAATCGTGCATTCCCAGAACGGCGGTATCGGGGTGCGAGGTTTGCCAGAAATTCACGCAGTTAAGAATACCCGAAGCGTCCTGGTCCATGGTGTGGTTTGTGGCTCCGAGAATTACGTCAAAGCCTGCGCGTACCTCCGCATCGCCGAGTTCGGTTCGGACATTGAAGCAGGGGTACCCTATATTGCCTATTTCATTGCCCGCCATAATTACCTCGTTGTTCACAACGGCGATGTCCGCTCCCTCCACGGCGCTTCTTATGTTGGCAAAAAGATAGTCGTAATTATAGCTTCCGTCCGGCTGTACGGCAGGGATGCTTGCCCCGGCATGCATAAGCATATCTCCGACAGCGACAAGGTTTACGGTGACAGGCTCGATATACTCCGTTGTCGGTTCGGGCTGTGTGACTGCCTCGGTTGCGGGAGTTACCGCGACCGGCGCACTGTCGGCAGACGAGGGCGTTGCCGCAACCTGAGCGGACGAGGAAGAGCAGCCGCAGAGCGTAAGCGCACCCACGACGGCGGAAAATATAACCGAAAAAATCCTTTTCTTCATATTAAAATATAACTCCTCTTTTTAATTATATTGAACAGTATACAACAACAACGGTGAATATGCAAATCGGCGGGCAAATTTATTGACAAATTTTCAATCGGCTGATAACATACTGATAGTTAGATTAAACTACGGAGGTACCGGTAATGGCCCATTATTCAAAGGAAGATATAATTAAATTTGTGGAGGAAAACGACGTTGAATTTATAAGACTTCAGTTCACGGATATTTTCGGAATACTTAAGAACGTGGCAATTCCCAGAAGCCAGTTAAAGAAGGCGCTCGACAATCAGATGATGTTTGACGGCTCCTCGATAGACGGCTTCGCGCGTATTGAGGAATCTGATATGTATCTGCGCCCCGATTTGGACAGCTTTGTTATTTTCCCGTGGAGGCCTCAGCACGGAAAGGTCGCAAGGCTTATCTGTGACGTATATAAGACGGACGGAACGCCGTTTGAGGGCGACCCCAGACATATTCTGAGGAAAGCCGTGGACGAGGCGGCAAAAATGGGCTATACCTTCAACGCAGGACCCGAGTGCGAGTTTTTCCTGTTCAATGTGGATGAAAACGGCGCGCCCACGACGGATTCATTTGACCGTGCGGGATATTTTGACCTCGGACCCAATGATTTGGGCGAAAACGCAAGACGTGACATTGTGCTTACTCTTGAGGACATGGGCTTCGAGATTGAGGCGTCCCACCACGAGTGCGCGCCCGCGCAGCATGAGATAGACTTTAAGTACGGAGAGGCAATGAAAACCGCCGATTCGATTATGACCTTCAAGCTTGCGGTCAAGACAATCGCGCAGAGGCACGGGCTGTATGCGACATTCATGCCCAAGCCCAAGCCCGGCGTAGCAGGCTCGGGAATGCATATAAATATGTCGCTTCAGAAGGACGGAAAAAATATTTTCGCGGATGAGAACGGAAGGGACGGACTCAGCGAGGAGGCGTATTATTTTATCGCCGGAATCATGAAGCATATAAAGGGAATCGTGGCAATCACCAATCCCCTTGTAAATTCGTATAAAAGACTTGTTCCGGGGTATGAGGCTCCGTGCTACATCGCATGGTCTGCCAAGAACAGAAGCCCGCTCATAAGAATCCCCGCCGCGAGAGGCGCGGGAACGAGAGTTGAGCTGCGCAATCCCGACCCCTCCGCCAACCCGTATTTTGCGTTGGCTGTATGCCTTATGGCGGGACTTGACGGAATCAAAAACAAGCTTCCGCTCTGCGACAGCGTGGATGTTAATATTTTTGAAATGAGCAAAAAGGAAAAGAAGCAGCGCGGAATCGAAAGCCTGCCCGAAACTCTTTACGACGCGGTGCATGAGCTTGAGAAGGATGAGTATATCATGAATTTCATAGGCGAGGAAACCGCCGAAAAATATATCGCAGCAAAGAAAAAGGAGTGGGGCGACTATAAGGTGACGGTCAGCCGCTGGGAGATTGACGAATATCTTTATAAATTCTGATGCGGTTTACCGGAGGCGGTATTATGGAAAATGTTATTATAGTATTTCCTAAGCCGGAGGACGGGAGGAATATGAAAAATATCCTCACCAGAAACGGCATAACCGTTGACGCGGTGTGCAGAAACGGCGCGCAGGCGCTTGAGTACGCCAATACCTTAAGCGGAGGGCTTGTGATATGCGGCTATCGCTTTAACGATATGTATTACACGCAGCTTGAAGAGAACCTGCCGGACTGCTTTGATATGCTCCTCGTGGCGTCTCAGGGGCATTGGATTGACGATGGGAACGGTAAAATCATCAAGCTTGCAATGCCGTTTAAGGTATATGATTTGCTGGACACCGTCCGTATGATGTTTGAGGCGCAGCACCGCAGACGCAAGAAAGCAAGGCTTGCCCCGAAGGAACGTTCAGAGGAGGACCGACAGATTATAAGTAAGGCAAAGAGCTTGCTTATGGACAGGAACAACATGACGGAGGCGGAGGCGCACAAATACATACAGAAATGCAGTATGGACAGCGGCAACGGAATGGTCGAAACCGCAAAAATGGTGCTTTGTCTTTACCGCGCGAATTGATAATGAAAGGAGCGTGCTTTAATGAAATTTACCAAGATGCAGGGCATCGGCAACGATTATGTGTATGTGAACTGCTTTGAAGAAAAAATAGAAAATCCTTCCGGCCTTTCGGTGCTTGTCAGTGACAGGCATTTCGGAATCGGCTCGGACGGACTTATACTTATAAAACCGAGCGATAAGGCTGATTTTTACATGGATATGTATAACGCGGACGGCTCCTCCGGCAAAATGTGCGGGAACGGAATACGCTGCGTCGGTAAATACGTCTACGACAACGGACTTACCGACAAAACCGAAATTTCGGTGGAAACTCTGTCGGGCATAAAATACCTTAAGCTGAATGTATGCGGCAAAAAGGTGAGCTCGGTGCGTGTTAATATGGGTGCGCCCGTCTTTGAGCCGTCGCAGATACCGGTCAGCCTTGACGGGGAGCTTATAAAGGACAGGGCAATTACCGTAAACGGTAAGGAATACAGGATTACCTGCGTGTCTATGGGAAATCCCCACTGTGTGACCTATATAGACGATACGGATGCTCTCAGAATAGAAGAAATCGGACCTCTCTTTGAGAATAACGGGATTTTTCCCGACAGAATCAATACGGAGTTTGTGCGGATAATCGACAGGGATACCATACAGATGCGCGTGTGGGAGCGCGGCTCGGGAGAAACCCTTGCCTGCGGGACAGGGGCGTGTGCCTCGGCGGTTGCCTCGATGCTTAACGGCTATTGCAGCGACGAGGTTACGGTAAAGCTTCTCGGAGGAGATTTGAAAATAAGCTGGGACAGAGCCGACAATACTGTATATATGGAAGGTCCCGCCGCGGTGTCCTTTACGGGCGAATGGAATAATACATAGAAAGAAGGAATGTTTTATGTTCAAAATCAATGAAAATTATCTTAAGCTGCCGGGAAGCTATCTTTTTTCCACGGTAGGACGCAAGGAGAGAGAGTATAAGGCGGCGCACCCCGACAAAAAGGTGATTAAGCTCAGCATAGGAGACGTTACGCAGCCTCTTGTGCCTTCCATTATCGGTGCGCTTCACGGCGCGGTTGACGAGATGGCTGATGCCGAAACCTTCCGCGGCTACGCTCCCGATCTGGGCTATGAGTTTCTGCGCTCGGCTATCGCGTCAGGAGATTATAAGGCGCGCGGCGTTGATATTGATATAGACGAGATTTTTGTTTCTGACGGAGCAAAATGCGATTCAAGCAATATTCAGGAGATTCTTGGACTTGACAACAAAATCGCGGTCGGCGACCCCGTTTATCCCGTATATGTAGATTCCAACGTAATGGCGGGAAGAACCGGAACCTATGACGCAAATACGGGAATCTGGAGCAATGTGATTTACATGCCCTGTCTTGAGGAAAACGGATTTGCGCCCAAGCTCCCGACGGAAACTCCCGATGTGATTTATCTTTGTTTTCCTAATAATCCTACGGGAGCCACAGTCACAAAGGACGAACTCCAGAAGTGGGTTGACTACGCGAACGAGAAAAAAGCGCTTATTATATATGACGCAGCGTATGAGGCGTATATTTCAGAAAACGATGTTCCGCATACGGTTTATGAGTGCGACGGAGCTAAGACCTGCGCTATAGAGCTTCGCAGCTTTTCAAAGAACGCCGGATTTACGGGAGTAAGGCTTGGCTTTACGGTTATTCCGAAGGAGCTTAAGTGCGGCGACGTGTCTCTTAACGCGCTTTGGGCGAGAAGGCACGGCACCAAGTACAACGGCGCTCCGTATATCATACAGCGCGCCGGAGAGGCAGTATATTCCGAGGCGGGAAAGCAGGAGCTTAAGAAGCAGGTCGCTTACTATATGAATAACGCCAAGGTTATCAAAGAGGGGCTTGCACAGGCGGGCTTTTCGGTATCGGGCGGCGTGAACGCGCCTTATATATGGCTTAAGACAGTAAACGGAATGAGCTCGTGGGAATTTTTCGACTATGTTCTTGAGAACGCAAATGTTGTCGGAACTCCCGGCTCGGGCTTCGGTCCCAGCGGAGAGGGATATTTCCGTCTGACGGCGTTCGGAAGCTATGAAAACACCGTTGAAGCGATAGAACGCATGAAAAAGCTTATATAAAAATATTCCGCCCCGGGAGCTTTTGGGTTTTCGGGGCGGTTTTATTTAAAGGAAAGTCAGGAGGATAATAAAATGGAAATGTGGAACGGGCGAAAGAAAGCCTTTACTCTCAGCTATGACGACGGTGTTGAGTCGGACAGGAAGCTTTTGGATATTATAAATTATTACCGTATTAAATGTACCTTTAATCTCAATTCGGGTCTTATCGGTGACGGCAGCTCGTGGAAAAATAAGGATTTTGAGGTAAGGCGGCTGCCGCTTGAGGGCGTGAGGGAGCTTTACGCGGGACATGAGATTGCGGTTCACGGCACAAAGCATCTTGCGCCGCCCGGGCTTGGTGAGGAAGAGCTTAAGGAGGAACTGCTCGGCGATAAGGAAAGGCTTGGAGAGCTTTTCGGAACGGAACCGATCGGAATGGCATACGCCTACGGCGCTTTTGACGACAGAACGGTTGATTATCTTGCGTCAATCGGGATTAAATACGCGAGAACGGTATGGGATTCGATGAACTTTGACTTGCAGACGGATTTGTTGCGCTTCAGACCTACCTGTCATCACGACAATGAAAAGGTTTTTGAGCTTCTTGATGAGTTTGTAAATAAACCCGGAGATGAGCCGCGGCTCTTTTATCTGTGGGGGCACAGCTATGAGTTTGACGTAAACGGCAACTGGGAGCGTCTGGAGAAAATATGCGAGCGCGTTGCGGGAAGGGACGATATATTTTTCGGGACGAATAAAGAGGTTCTGCTGAATTAAAAAAGAGCCGGCAGCGTGGGACTTGATTCGCGCTTGCCGGCTCCGTATTGTTTAACGTGATTTCTGGAATTCTTTGTAAGCCATTATGTTCTCCTGTGTGTATCCTACCAGGATGCTGTTGTTTCTTTCGTGGATTCTTGCCATCATTTCGATCAATATGTTTTCGTTCTTTACGGCGGTGCAGGCGATTGTGTAAATCTTCCTGTCGCTGTATGCGGCTGAAAGCGTTATTGTTGTGGGCACTCCGTTCACGCTGTTTTTCACGTTATACAGCCACTTGATATCGTAATAATTAAGTATTCTCAGGCCGTTGCTTGTCGTAATCGCATACTGGCTTGTAAGGTAAAGTCCCTCTTTCTTGTAGCAGATTGTATCGCTTGAGGCAAGCTGGCTGTATAAAACATCGTAGCTGTAATCCTTGAGGCTCTTTTTCGAGCGGCTGAGAGATTTGAGATATATTATAAGCAGGATAAATCCGACAATATCGGATATAACGCCCGCGCCTATGAAAAATTTATTGAGAGTATTTTTTCCGGCAATCGTTTTATTATTGAGAATAAATTTTCCGACAAGTGTTTCGTCTATATATGTATCCTGAAAATAATCGTCGTAATCGCTGCTTGAGAGCCTGTATTCCGAGCCGAATACATCGTCAAATTCGGAGATTATGAATTTTTTTAAATCGGGATACACATCGCGGACATATCCGTATATGGTGTATGTGAAGCTGTCCGGGTTGGTGCTTTTGTTGTATTCCCTTTCCATATCTTCAAATGTTTCGTCGGTTATTCTTATGACGTATACGTATCCGTCCTCGTCCTGCGCGTAATAGTAGGTCAAATTATCCTTGCCGGCAAACGAGTAAACTGAGGTGACATCCAGCTTGGTATATTCGCCCGTAATGTTATCGTAGTTGAACAAGAGTTTTCTGTAATCTATTGCATTATTCTTAGCTTCCTCCTCATCCGACTTTGTGGGTTTTACGACTGCCGCAACAATATACATGACTACCGATAAAACAATAAGAGCGAGTGCGACATACAGTAAGGTGGTTTTGGGTTTCAAAATTTTGTTGATTTCGCTTTTGGTCATTATTATATGCTCCTTGACTTTGATAAATAATACTATATCACAGGCTAATACAAAAATAAATATAAAAATGAATATTTTGAAGACACGGGGCTTGCGTAACAGGGGCTTAATATGATATAAATAAAATGGTGTGGTTTTACATTATGGAGAAATAACAGCATGAAAAAGCAAATAATATTAAAATGCGCGGCGGTTTCCGTGCTCTCGTTCTGTTTATGCGGCTGCTCAAGCTCCGCGCCGGCAATGCACAATGGCGAAGCGGTTTCGGATTATGCGGAAGCGACGGTTATCATGTCGGAGCAGGAAAGCAAGGACGAGGCTCTTTACGTCAAGGCGGTTGAAGAAGAAAAGTCCATGCATTATACCTATGCCAAAGAGATTTTTTTACAAATAATGGATTATAAGGACTCGAAGGCGCATTATGACAGTCTGCTCAAAACTCTGAAGCCCTATAACGGCTCCTACAGCATAGATGCCAATGACGGCGGCAGCTATACGATTACGATAAACGACGGCATCGGGACAATGTCAAGGGACAACCTGTCGGGGAGTATTCATACCTTGAATCTGTACGGTATGTATTTCAGGGACGTTTCCGACGAGGTCTGCATTGTTTTTGACGTGAATCTCGGCAAAGAGGACTGGAATTACGCAGGAACGCGCGATATATATGTTCTGGAGCTTGACGAGGACGGCAAGGTAAATGTGCATGGAATTGACGGCAATAAGAATCATGAATGGGACGGTTCGGGAGTAAAGTCTCAGTGATTTTCGTCCCAAAGCCATGATAAGCGGCGTTTTTTGCTTGCATTTTACGGGACGCTGTGATATTCTTACTTTAATTTATATATAATATAAGAAAAGGCTTGGACTGAGACTCCTGCCTTTCAAGTAGACCGACAGGGAGATGCGCCCGTGACTGAGAGACGCGTTCGGAGGAAAGAGGCGACGGGGAACACTCATGAGCCGGACGGCTGAACTTTAAGTAGGCCGTTCCGTGGCACGCGTTAAGTGCGCGAGAGGAGATTTTTCATGGAATCTCAATGCGGGTGGTACCGCGGATAATGGAAATTATTCGTCCCGGAATGCTGACAACAGTATTCCGGGATTTTTTATGCGCAGACCCGTGCATTTGACTTTATATTCAAGGAGGTTAAAAGAAAAATGGGCAACATTTACAGGGACACAACGCTTGATAGGGTAAGCGAGAACGACATCGGAAAGGAACTTAAGGTCGCGGGCTGGGTTGAAAATATCCGTGACCACGGCGGCGTATCCTTTATCGACCTGAGAGATATGTACGGCGTACTTCAGGTGGTCATAAGGGAGCCGGAGCTTTTAAAGGGCATCAAGAAGGAGGAGTGCATAAGCGTTGAGGGGCTTATGGAGCAGAGGGATGAGGAAACCTACAATCCCAAAATCCAGTCGGGTACGATAGAGCTTGAGGCTCATAAGATTACCACGCTAGGACAGGTATACTCGCAGCTTCCTTTCGAGGTGCAGACATCCAAGGAGGTAAGCGAGTCCGTAAGGCTTAAATACCGCTATCTTGATTTGAGAAACGAAAAGGTAAAAAACAACATTCTTTTCCGTTCGCAGGTAATTGCTTTTCTGCGTGAAAAAATGACTGAAATGGGATTTATAGATATTCAGACGCCGATTCTCTGCGCGTCGTCGCCTGAGGGAGCCAGGGATTATATCGTGCCCTCAAGAAAATACAAGGGCAAATTTTACGCGCTGCCGCAGGCGCCGCAGCAGTATAAGCAGCTTCTCATGGTTTCGGGAATTGACAAGTATTTCCAGATTGCGCCGTGCTTCCGCGACGAGGATGCGAGGGCGGATCGCTCTCCGGGAGAATTTTATCAGCTTGATTTTGAAATGAGCTTCGCGACTCAGGAGGACGTGTTCAGAGTGGGCGAGGAGGTGCTGACCGCCGCGTTCGAGAAATTCGCGCCCGAGGGCTATGAGGTTACAAAGGCGCCCTATCCCGTTATCAGCTACAAGCAGGCCATGCTTGAATTCGGAACGGACAAGCCTGATCTGCGCAATCCGTTAAGAATAATAGACGTGACGGAGTTTTTCCAGAGATGCACCTTCAAGCCGTTCATCGGAAAAACAATCCGTGCGATAAAGGTTCACGCCGAAATGTCCAAGGGCTTCCACGAAAAGCTTCTCAAATTCGCTACGGAGCTCGGAATGGGCGGATTGGGTTATCTTGAGGTGCTTGAGGACAAGAGCTACAAGGGACCGATTGACAAATTCATTCCCGACGGTATGAAGGAGGAATTCAGGGAGCTTGCTGGGCTTGAAATCGGAGATACAATTTTCTTTATGGCGGACAAAGAAGAGAGGGCGGCGTACTATGCCGGACAGATTCGTAACGAGCTTGGCGAAAAGCTCGGCTTAATTGAACAGAATGCGTACCGCTTCTGCTATATAAACGACTTCCCCATGTTTGAAAAGGACCCCGAAACAAAGCAAATCGGCTTTACGCATAATCCGTTTTCCATGCCGCAGGGAGGGCTTGAGGCTCTTAATACGATGGACCCGCTGGATATACTGGCGTACCAGTACGATATTGTCTGCAACGGCATCGAGCTTTCGTCGGGCGCGGTCCGCAACCACGATATGCAGATAATGGTCAAGGCGTTTGAAATCGCGGGCTATGACGAGGAGGTTTTAAAGGCGAAGTTCGGAGCGCTTTACAACGCGTTCCAGTTCGGAGCGCCGCCTCACGCGGGAATGGCTCCGGGAGTTGACAGAATGATTATGCTTTTGCGCAACGAGGAAAATATCCGCGAGGTGATTCCGTTCCCTATGAGCGGAACCGCGCAGGATTTTATGTGCGGAGCGCCTAACGAGGTTACGGAGCAGCAGCTTCGTGAGGTTCACATCAAAGTGAGGGATTAATTATGGCAAATGTAATCAGCGACGAAACGATAGAGTATGTCGGAATCCTTGCAAAGCTTGAGCTTTCCGATGAGGACAAGGAGAACGCCAAAAAGGATATGGCGGATATGCTCGATTATATTGATAAGCTCGGGGAGCTTGATACGGACGGGATAGAGCCTATGTCACATCTTTTTCCGACGGACAACGTGATGCGTGAGGACGTTGTGACAAACGGCGACGGCAGTGAGGATACGCTGCGCAACGCGCCCGAGAGGCACGAATCGGAATTTTCGGTTCCCAAAACCGTGGAATAATGAGGAGGGACTTATGGATTTACTTGATTTGACGGCGGTGGAGCTTGCCGCTGAGATAAAAGCGGGCAGGACAAGCGCGGTTGAGGCTATGGACGCCGTAATTGCCCGGATTAAAAAAAGCGAGGATGAGCTTAACTGCTATGTTACCTTTGACGAGGAGGCGGCGCGCGCCGCTGCCGCAAAGACGCAGAGCGATATTGAGGCGGGAAGGCTTACCGGACCTCTGGCGGGGGTGCCTGCGGCGATAAAGGACAATATGTGTACAAAGGACGTACTGACTACCTGTTCCTCACGCATACTGAATAATTTTGTTCCGGCGTTTTCGGCTGAGGCTGTCCTTAATCTTGAAAAGTCGGGCGCCGTAATGACGGGCAAAACAAATATGGACGAATTCGCGATGGGCTCCACGACGGAAACCTCGGCATACGGAGTGACCAGAAACCCGTGGAATACCGGACATGTTCCCGGCGGCTCGTCGGGAGGCTCGGCTGCCGCCGTTGCGGGAAGGGAGTGCTTTTTTGCGCTCGGCTCCGATACCGGAGGCTCGATAAGACAGCCTGCTTCTTACTGCGGCGTTGTGGGAATGAAGCCAACCTACGGTACGGTGTCCAGATACGGACTGATTGCCTACGGCTCATCTCTTGACCAGATAGGACCGCTGTGCAGGGACGTGACGGACTGTGCGACGGTTATGGAAGCAATCGCCTCTCACGATAAAAAGGATTCAACCTCCATGAAAAGGTCGGATATGGATTTTACGTCGGCTCTTGTCGATGATGTAAAGGGAATGAAAATCGGTATTCCCAGCACTTATTTCGGTGAAGGACTTGACGGCCAGGTCAGGGACGCCGTTATGAAGGCTGTCGGCGTGCTTAAGGATAAGGGCGCGGAGGTAGAGGAATTCGAGCTGGGACTGGTTGATTACGCGATTCCCACATATTACACGATTGCGGCTGCGGAGGCAAGCTCAAATCTTGAACGCTTTGACGGCGTTAAGTACGGCTACCGCGCGAAGGACTACGAGGGACTTCACAATATGTACAAAAAAACCCGCTCGGAGGGCTTCGGCGCCGAGGTTAAGCGCAGAATCATGCTCGGCTCCTTTGTGTTAAGCTCGGGCTACTACGATGCGTACTATCTCAAGGCGCTCAGGGTAAAGTCGCTTATAAAGAAAGCCTTTGACGAGGCATTTGCAAAGTACGACGCAATCATCGGACCTGTCGCTCCTACGACGGCTCCGAGGCTCGGAGAATCGCTTTCCGACCCCATCAAGATGTACCTCGGGGATATTTACACGATTTCGCTTAACCTTGCGGGACTGCCGGGCATAAGCGTACCCTGCGGAACCGACAGTGCGGGACTTCCCATAGGAATGCAGATTATAGGAGATTGCTTTAAGGAAAAAAATATAATACGCGCGGCTTACGCATATGAACGGGCAAGGGGAAAATTTCCCTCCGCGGGAGAAAGGGAGGCGGACTGATATGGCAAAATCTTACGAAACGGTGATAGGCTTGGAGGTTCACGTCGAGCTTGCCACCAAA
>JAAVHB010000014.1 GCA_014799955.1 Butyrivibrio sp.
GAACCGAATTTGTTCTCAAGCTCCTCTCCCGTAACCGCCGTATCCTCTACAACGTCATGCAGAAGTCCCGCGATAATCGTTTCCTTGTCAAGCTCAAGCTGGGCAAGTATTATCGCTACGTAGAGCGGATGTATTATATAAGGCTCTCCCGACTTGCGCTTCTGGTCCTTATGCGCCTCTTTAGCCACCTTGTAAGCCTTTTCGACCTGTGACAAATCCGTTGACGGATGATACTGGAGAATATATTTCTTCAGCTCCTCAAACAGCTCGTCGGGTGTATTTCCGACGGGCGGATTAAGCGGGGTTTCATCTATTTTAAGCCGTTGTTTGAAATTTTCCTCTTCAGTCATAATCTTCCTCCCTCCGCCCATGGTGGACAATAAGCGCGCAATCCTTTAGGTAATAATATTTATTGTAAAACTAACCGTAAAAAAATGCAATAAAAAATATTGCCGCATATAACGGATAAAAATTTCCCGCCAAAAACAAAAAGCACCCGTCTTAACGACAAGTGCTTCCGTATATAGGATATCTGAATTTATATCCACCTGACCATTCTTCAAACCGGAGTTGTTCTATTTCTCCCTGTATCTCTTCGTAATAGACAAACTGTAAATCGCCATGGTTACTATTGTTTCTATCATTACGCCCAATACTGACAACAAAATATACGGCGTATTCTGACCGCTGAGTAAAGGCATTCCCAATACAACAAAAACAATCCCATACACAATAAACAGTTTACCGGTTGCATGATTATATCCTCTCACATCATTCACCGGAAAAGTCTTAATATTTGCCCAAAAACCGACTGCCTTCTTTGAAAAAAAGGCACTGATTCCCATACCGACCATAAAACAGCCAAATATTGCCCATATGATAAATCCTAAAATTCTTCCATACATATTATATTCTCCTTACAGTTTCCGTTTTCCCTTCGATAATTATAATATTACTCCGGCAGAATTGTTCAGCTGTTTTTAGTTGCCGGTTATTTTCCCGCATATTTGATTACCGAAGCCACATCGTAGCCCTCGAGCTTTTTGCGCCCCTCAAGTCCCTCAAGCTCCATAAGGAATACGATTTTTACGACAATTCCTCCGAGGCTTTCAATCATTTTGATAATTGCCTCAATCGTGCCGCCCGTGGCGATAAGGTCATCGACTATAACCACCTTCTGACCGGGTTTTATTGAATCCTTATGCATTTCGATTGTCGCCTGACCGTACTCGAGGTCATAGCTTGCCTCTATGGTTTCGCAGGGAAGCTTTCCCTTTTTGCGGATGGGGATAAAACCCTTGTGTCTTTTATAAGCGACGGGAACGCCGAAAATAAAACCTCTCGACTCCGGTCCCGCAATCAAATCGAAATCCGTTCCGTCAAGCAGCTTATCAATGCTGTCAACGGCAAGGCATAATCCGTCCGCATCCTGAATTACGCTCGTAACGTCCCGAAACATTACTCCCGGCTCGGGAAAATCCGGTATAGTTCTTACATACTCTTCAATTTTTTTCATGGCTTATTCCTCCGTTTCTATTCTGTATCCGGTCACGCAAATCTGCAGTTTTTTTTCGCCGCCGAACTCGTTAAGCTCGGGATAATATGTACAGGAAATCCGTTTTCCGTCGGCATGCGCTTTTCTGAGAACACCGCTCTCAAAGAATCCGACGGCTTCTATGCGGCTGCCGTCGTCCTTCTCAAGCGACATCCGGGTATACTCTTTGTTTCTTCCCATCGCGCTTATCCAGCGGATGGTCAGGTTTTTGTCTGCAAATACGGGCTTTTGGTTGCCCTTACCGAAGGGCGCGAGGAGCGCAAGGTTCTTTACAACGTTTTCGTTTATGTAACCGATTGGCATCGGAACGTCTATCCAGATTTTTTCACGCAAATCCGCTTCGCTCAGATTACAGTTCGCGTTCAGTCTGCTTCTTAGCTCGTCTATTTTATCCTCTGGAAGCGAAAGCCCCGCCGCCATTGGATGCCCGCCGAATCGGTAAAACAAATCCGCGCACTCGGAAAGCTTCTCAAACATATTGTATTCCTCAACAGAACGCCCCGAGCCCTTTGCGCCATCCTTTGCGGACGTGAGAATTATTGTCGGTCTGTAATAGGCTTCCCGGATTCTGCCCGCCACGATTCCCGCGATGCTTTCGTGGCAGTCGGGAAGATAAATCACAAACACCGAATCGTCTTTGATTCCGCTTCTTTCAACCATGTCCAAAGCTTTTTGTACGGCGGAATCGGTGAGCCTTTTGCGTTCCTCGTTAAGCTTCACAAGCGTGGAAGCGTACTCTTCCGCCTCCTCCCTGCCGTCCGCCAGAAGCATTTTAAGCGCCTGCTTTGCGGTGTCAAGCCTTCCGCTGGCGTTAAGGCACGGTCCGATAACAAAGCCTATATGATACGCGTCTATGGCGGCTTTTTTTATTCCGGTAAGCGCGATGAGCGCGTCCAGTCCGTAATTTTCGGTCTTTCTCAGACGCTTTAAGCCCTCTTTTACAATTATGCGGTTCTCGCCTACCAAATCGACAATATCGCCGACAGTCGCTATGGCGGCAAACTGCAAAAGCTTCTCCGCCTCAATTGGGTTCACTCCGTAATGTCCGTAAAGCTTAAGTATAAGCTTATACGCAATACCCGCTCCGCACATGAGCTTAAACGGGTATGCGCAGTCCGGTCTTTTGGCATCTACCACCGCGTCGGCGGGAGGCAGCCTGTAATGCCTGCCCTCTTCATCGTCAAAATACTGCACCTCGTGATGGTCTGTAACCACAACCTTCATTCCGAGAGATTTCGCGTAGGCAATCTGCTCTATTGCGGCAATCCCGTTGTCGCAGGTAAGTATAAGCTCGGCGCCCGCTTCATGCGCCGTGTCTATAAGATTTTCGTTGATTCCGTAGCCGTCGCTTATTCTGTCCGGCACGTCGTAATCCACGTCCGCGCCGAGCCTTTTAAGCCCTTTAAACAAGATATAGATGGAACAGATTCCATCTATATCGTAATCACCTATAATACGGATTTTACAGCCGCCGTCAATGCTTTCGGATATAAGAGCAACCGCCCTGTCCATATCCTTAAGCATCGAAGCGTCGTACAAATCCTTTAACGTCCCGTTAAGGTACAGATTGATATCACTGTCTCCCTCAACATCACGGTTACGGATAATTCTCGCGATAATCTGGTCTATACCGAATCGCTCTCCTATAGCCTTAAAATCAGCCTTTTTGGAAAATACCCGCCATTCCTGCATATTCTATGCCGCTCTCTTCAGTGCTTTTTTGTATGAAGCTCTCTTCATGATAAACCAGAGCGCTCCCGAAATAAATATCGAGGAGTACGCGCCCACAACAATGCCTACCATAATCGGAGCCGCAAATTCCTTGATCGAGGATACACCCATAATGTAAAGCACAAGCACCATGACGAAGGTCGTCAGCGAGGTATTGATGCTTCGCGAAAGCGTGGTCGTAATACTCTTATTAACCACCTCGGCAAGCGTTTCTTTCTGCATCGACTTCATATTTTCCCTTACGCGGTCGAAAATAACGATTGTCGCATTTATCGAGTAACCCACAATCGTAAGCATACAAGCAATGAATGTCGTTCCGACATTGGTTCTCGATATGGCGTAAAACGCAAGCACCGCCAGAACGTCATGCACAAGCGCGAGAATCGCACTGGTCGCAAACTTAACGTCTCTGAATCTTACCCAGATATACAAAAGCATACAAACGGTGGCAACTACCACGGCAATAACCGCGTCTCTTCTCATCTCCGAGCTTACGGTCGCTCCTATGCTTGTCCAGCTGAGTTTATTTTTGTCAGCCGTGTCAACACCGTATTTTTCCTTCAAAAGCTTATCCAGAGCGTCTCTTTGCTCCGTATCAAGAGTCTGTGTCTTAAAAATAATGGTTCCCGAATTTTTAACAATCTGCTGCTGTACTGTTTTAACGCCGGTTACCTCCCTGATTGCGGGGATAATCTCGTTGTCAACCTCTTCAAGAGTATATTCTTTGTCAAAGGTAACGCTTGTGGAGGTTCCGCCGGAGAACTCAAGGTCAAAATTGAATATTCCCTTGCCGCCTGTTCCGTTTATAACCATGAAAACAATTCCCGCCGCAACTATAAGTCCGGAAATCGCAAAGCAAAGCTTTCTTTTGCCGAGGATATTCATCGACGCTCTGTCCTTCGTCACGCCGTACATCCCGACCTTATTGCATCCGCAGTGATAGAGAATGAGAAGCACCCATCTCGTAACAAGAAGCGAAGTAAACATCGACAAAACGGTACCTATTCCGAGAGTAAGAGCAAAGCCTCTCACGGGTCCGGTTCCTATAATTCCCAGAACGATTGCCGCGATAAGCGTGGTCACATTGCCGTCCACGATTGCGGAAAGAGCCTTCTGGAAACCGATTTTCATCGCGTTGCGGACTGTCTTGTCCGTTCCCAGCTCCTCGCGTATTCGCGCGAAAATAATTACGTTGGCGTCAACCGCCATACCTATCGACAGCACGATACCCGCGATACCCGGAAGGGTGAGCGTCAAATCAAATACGTTAAGTATCAGAAGCATCGCTCCGGCATAAACGGCAAGCGCTATGTTTGCCGCAAGTCCGGGAATCCTGTAATACACAAGCATGAATATGAACAAAAGTCCGAAGCCGATTGCGCCAGCTATAAGACTGGTGCTTATCGCGCTCTGTCCGAGCGTCGCTCCCACTACCTTTGAGCTTAACTCCTCAAGCTCCACGGGAAGCGCTCCGATTCTTATATATGAAGCAATGTTTCTTGCCGCCTCGAGCGACTCCATTCCTTCAATTATGCCGCTTCCGCCCGTTATTGCCGAATTTACCGACGGAACGCTTATGAATACATTGTCATAATATACACCGATGGACCATTTCTTCTCGACAGCCTTCTTGGTTGCCTCCGCGAACCTTTCCGTTCCCTCACTGTTAAGGTCAAATGCCACGACGGGCTTTCTTGAATTATCGCTTTCCGTCTGATATACACCCTGACAGCTCTTTATGTCGTTTCCGGTAAGGATTATTCCGCCGTCCTTTTCAATCTCCTCAAGCGTCCTCGTAAGATGGTAGCCGTAAGCGGTCCTGCCGTCCTCGGTCTTATACTCGCCGTATTCGTAGTTTGCGGTCTTGTCGTCGCTGCCGTACTGGATTATAAAATAAATCGCGCCGGGCTTGCCGATTTCCTCAAGCACTGCGTTTGCGTCGTCAGCGCCGGGAATCTCTATCGTGATTCTGTCGCTTCCCTCCGAATAAACCTGAGCGCCGTCGTACTTTCCGAGACGCTGCTGCATCTTGTAAACGGTATCCGAAAGCTCCTGCGACGACACATCACCCACCGCCTGATAGGTTATGCTCACGCCGCCTCTGAGGTCAAGTCCCAGATTGATATTTTTGGCGCTTCCCTTTCCGCCCGAGCTCCAGCCTATTATAACCGTGTAGCCGAGCAATCCCATCATTACGACAACCGCAATGACGGAAATTATCTTTTTCCAAGTTTTCATTTCATCCTCCTGAATAGCTTTATTTATATATTTAGCAATGAACCTCTATGCTTCCGTAGTCCGCCGCCTCGACACCCTCGTCCGCGAGCGCGCATTTTATCATAACCGCGCATTCCACACGCTTCTGCTGAAGCCTGCAGGCAATCCCGTAAGGCTCGTCTATGCTTCCGTTAAAATTATACGCGTTGGCGGAACATCCTCCGCTGCAGTAGAATTTGCAGAAGCAGTCGCGGCATTTATCCTTGGTATAAACATTGCTGTAATTGAAATCCCGCCTTATGTCCGGTCTGACTATTCCGTCATAAACATTGCCCATTAAAAATTCTTCATGCCCCACAAACTGATGGCAGGGATAAAAGTCTCCCCACGGCGTTACGGCGATATACTCAGTGCCGCAGCCGCAGCCCGAAAGCCGCTTATACACGCAGGGACCTCCCGTAAGGTCTATCATGAAATGGAAAAAATTAAAGCCTCTTCCTTCCTTCTCACGCTTAATCATTTCCACCGCAAGCTTATCGTATTCCTCAAATATCCGAGGCAAATCCTCTTCCCTTATTGCGTAATCCTCTGAAGCCTCGGCAACGACAGGCTCAACGGATATCTGCTTAAAGCCAAGATCCGCAAGACTTAACACGTCATTTGAAAAATCAAGGTTATTATGAGTAAAGGTACCTCTCACATAGTAATTGCTCTGATTCCTGCTGTCCGCCGCCCTGATAAACTTCGGCATTATCAAATCGTAGCTGCCCGCGCCGTTTCTGAACGGTCTCATACGGTCGTGGACTTCCTTGCGTCCGTCCACGCTCAGCACAAGATTACCGCATTCCTTGTTGACAAAATCAAGTATCCCGTCATTCAGCAAAACTCCGTTGGTCGTCATTGTAAAACGGAATTTCTTGTCATGCTTTTTTTCAAGCTCCCTGCCGTATCCGACGATTTCCCTGACCGCGTCGAAATTCATGAGCGGTTCTCCGCCGAAAAAATCCACCTCAAGATTACGCCTCTGACCGGAATTTGCCACCAGAAAATCAAGCGCCTTTTTACCGACCTCGGCACTCATCAGAGCGCGTCTGCCGTGATATTCCCCTTCCTCGGCAAAACAGTATCTGCACGCGAGGTTGCAATCATGGGCAATATGTAAACACATGGCCTTTACAATATTATCCTTCGCCTTCTGTTCGGTGAATTTCTCAATACACGGCTCGTATATGTCCTCGGTGAAAAGCTCTTCGTTGTCCTTTAAAGCCTTTACCTCCTCATACGCCTCGGATATGGCTTCGGGCGAATAGCGTCCCGCAAGCTTTGCCGTGATTTCCTCAACGCCGTTTTCCTCAAACAACGGGATAATGTCATAAGCAACGTCGTCAACAACATGAACCGAACCGCTGTTGATGTCGAGGACAATATTGTAGCCGTTGTTTTTATACTGATGTATCACAATTATCCTCCGGTATTATCCAAACACACAGATAAGAGAGTGTCGAAGTTCTCCACACTCTCTCATTATGCCTGATAACACTCAATAAATTATTTATTTTCACAGCTCTGATTGCCGACCGTGCATGAAGTCTTGCACGCCGACTGGCATGAAGTCTGGCACTCGCCGCATCCGCCCTTCTTAGCTGTCTCTTTAAGATTCTTGGTGTTGATTGTCTTAATATGCTTCATTTGTCATAATCTCCCTTACAAAAAATAGAAATATAGGAAATTATAGCATAAAGCGGACAATAATAAAAGTCTTTTTTTGAAAATATTTAACGCCCCTGAAGTCCGTTGTTGAATATAACCGCCCGATTGCCTTTTAACGCGTGCAAAAGCACAAGTCCCAGCATTCCGCAGGATATAATTTCTCCGGCTCCCACCGTGAGCATAAGAAACCAGTACGCGTCGGGAACCTCATACGCGGTTATGAGCACCCACGGAACAATCAGCATATTTGCTACAATCGGCGGTACGGGAGCAAGCCACTTGAACCACTTTACCGACGCCTTTCCTATAAGATAAGTTCCGACGGCTCCAATCAGGGTTGCCACAGGCCCGAAGGCAATGTCAAGCGCGGCTGCTCCCGTCAGCAGATTGGCAAGCAGACAGCCGACTGTAAGTCCCGGTATCGCGGCGGGGGTAAAAAACGGAAGTACGGTAAGAGCTTCGGAAAACCGAACCTGAACGGCGCCGTTTGCAAGTCCGAGCGCATTGGCAAGAAGTGTCAGTACGACATAGAGAGCGGCAATCACTGCCGCCTGAGTGACGAAAAAAACCTTTTTGTTTCTCATAATTTAAATCTCCTTAGTTTTGTTTTACGTGTGGATGGTTACGAACACACGGTTTTGCGCGTATTAACGCAAAATACCGCAAACCTTGGTTTACGGTATACAGTGCAGTCGGCGGGACTTGAACCCGCACCCAAGCAATATGGACTAGATCCTTAGTCTAGCGCGTATGCCAATTCCGCCACGACTGCTCATCTTCGGCGCTCATTATCAGCGCCGAATGAAATAATAACATAATTAAAAGACAAATGCAAGACCTAATTTATTTTTTTCGTAAAATTTTCTTTAAATCCCTTCTTGACACGGCACTCCTCAAATGATATTATGATTAAGCTTGCAGTCGTGGCGGAATTGGCATACGCGCATGATTCAGGTTCATGTCCGCGCAGGCGGGTGTGGGTTCAAGTCCCATCGACTGCATCAAAAAGCGACAAGTATCGGCAAAATGAGACTTGTCGTTTTTTTATTTTTAGCATAGAAAAGGTGCACCTTATGAATAATGCAGCTTATGATATAAATGTTATACGCAATGTTATCTTGGATAGCCAGCACTTGCTAAAGAAAAGTTCTGACCGTATAGAGGATATTGTATCGGACATTTGCGGATTGCAATACGACCCAAATCCCACCATACAGCTAAACCAATATATGATGCTTTGGAACAGAAAAAAAGATTTTAAAGCAGAACAACTGGATATTGCAGCATATAAAGATTTTAAGGTTGTCGAAACATGGACGTTTAAGCGCAATATGTTTCTTATACCAAGTGATGAGTATTCGTTGTATAAGAATGCTACAAAAGGTATTGTGAGATGGGGAGCTTCCGACGAAAGCTGGCTTGCAGCGGGGAATAGCCCTGAAATTCAAGCTGCGGAAAAGAAACTAAAAGAAAGTTTAAGAGAATTCGACGGATTGACTGCTAATCAAATTTGGGAGAATCTGAATTTATCTTATGAATGGAATAAATACAGGCGAGAACACGACCAAAGCTATAATCTGCCTATATTCCGTGCTTTTTACAGATTATGCCGCAGAGGAGACCTTTTGACTTGCGGCAGAAATCCGGGAGCTTTCAGAGAACCTGTTTTTATTTTAAAAGAAAAGTTAGGATTTTCCGATTGGACCAATGACTCCATTGATGAAAAACAAGCTATAAAATGTATAGTTGAAAAACTAATAGCTTCATTAGGAGTAACTGACCCGGTTCATGTTTCTCATATGTCCGGGTTTAAGACCGCTGATCTTCTGCCTGTTTTTGAAGAGTTGGAATCTGAAAATAAGATATTACAGCTTTCATATAAAATCGGTCGTAAATATTACTATATTCATTCTTCCAGAATACAGCTTCTTAAAAAAAAAGCAGATGAGAAGTGCCGTGAAGTTCGGCTTATATCACCAATGGATACAATCGTAAGAGACAAAACCTGGCTTAAAACATTTTTCGATTATTCATTTTCTTTTGAATATTTCAAGAAAAAAGGAATGAAATGGCCTCTTTCGATTCTTGTAGGAAATCAATTTGTCGGTTATTTAGACTGTAAGATGGACTAGAAAACCAAAAAATTAATTATCAAAGAAAAAAATATATTCAATCCCGATTTTAATAATTACAAGGGTATTGATGCTGCGATTGAGGAGTTAGTTGCCTTCCATGAAGCTGCAGAAATCGTGCCTCGATATTCATGAAGTTGATTGTCATATTAAATTAAAGGTAAGGACATACATCTATGAAGGATTATAATGAATTTCTGGAATGGCTGAAAGAGAACAAAATCAGTACCGGCGGTAAATTTAAAGGAAAACGGTGGGGTTCTGTCAACAAATCGGAGGACGGTGATTGGCATATTCGTATATGCGTTCAATATGACGAATATTTAGAACCGGTTTTATCAAATGAAACTGCCGCGATGCAGGAGCTTGTCAGGACACGTACAGGGTATGAAGGCTGCGGCAGGTGTATAGACGGTAAATGTGCTTTTACCGGCTTTGATTTAGTAAATCCGACTGAGGAGCAAATTGAGCTGGCGAAAAGGTTAATAAAATTCAGGATCAATGCTATTAAAGACGGACGTATACCGAAATGCAGTTATATAAAAATATCGAAACAAGGCGAAGCAATCGAACCGTGTGCTGTATGTAAGATATGTGATCCAAAATGCAAAGCCATGAAAAAATATTAGGGTTTGTTTGAATATGTGGCTTTTTACGGTACACATTGCGACCGTATTGTTATTCCCGAGCCTTACAAAAGTATGTTTTTTAACGGTCTCAGGAAAGCGGTTTTAAACGCCGGAAATAAGATTGTGTTCTATGACACTTTTGTCTTGTTTTTGACAAAGAAACCTCTATAATACTATAACTATTCCTATATCCGCGTGACGGCAACATTTTACGGGAGGAACATATATGACTGACAAAGAATTATGGGAAAAATTTTGTACGGAGCGCGGCATTCCCGACGTGGAATATGAGGCGTGGAGCTTCGGAGACGACGCCGATTTGCTTGCGGATTTGGTGTTAAAGGGCGAGAAAACCGCCACCTCCTCCGCTTATATCTTATATGGAATTGAAGGCGAGCCGCTGCCCGCTGCCGGGGAATACAGTGTTATTTTAAATTCCGACGGACAGGCTGTCTGTATTATCCGGACAACAAAAGTAAGTGTCGTTCCTTTCGGGCATGTATCGGAGGAATTTGCCTTCAAAGAGGGCGAGGGCGACAAATCCCTATCCTATTGGCGAAAGATTCACAAAGCATTTTTCTCAGCCGAATTAAAGAAAGTCGGAGAACAATTTGATATGCAGACCAAGGTGGTCTGCGAGGAATTCATACTTCAATACCCCTAGAATAACCGGGCACCTGCTTTGATACAATGCTTATCAATGACAGTGTCCGGTTTATTTTTTCAAAAGTCATTATTGACATTAAAGAGAAGAATAAGTATAATTTAGTTTAGCTCAATTAAATTTTAATCAATCATTAAGGAGGTCGCTATGGAAATTTATGATTTTAAAGTCAAGGCGCAGGACGGCAGCGAGGTTTCTCTTGCGGATTACAGGGGCAAAGTGCTGCTCATTGTAAACACTGCAACCGGCTGCGGCTTTACACCTCAGTACGATGAACTGCAGAAAATTTATGATGAATTGAAGGATAAGGGACTTGAAATCCTTGACTTCCCCTGCAATCAGTTCGGCTCGCAGGCTCCCGGCAATGACGGTGAGATTCATTCTTTCTGCACAGGTCGCTTCGGCATTACCTTCCCTCAGTTTTCGAAGGTAGAGGTAAACGGAGAAAATGCTATCCCGCTTTTCAAGTGGCTGACCGATAACACGGAATTTCAAGGCTTCGGCAAAAGTCCCATGGCACTCATGATGAACGGTATAGCTAAAAAGATGGATAAAGATTATAAGAACAACGGTAAGATAAAATGGAATTTTACAAAGTTCCTGATTGACCGGAACGGCAGGATTGTTGCCCGCTTTGAGCCTACCGATATGAAAAACCTGAAATCAAAAATCGAGGATTGCTTATAATACGTTATGCCGTAAAAATAAGAAAGGAGTTCTTTATGAAATATGCCATTCGTTTTTTTACCCGCTCGGGTAATACAAAAAAGCTTGCGGACGCGGCAGCTGAGGCTATATCAGCCCCGGCAAAGGACATTACCGCTCCTCTTGACGAAAAAGTTGATATTTTATTTCTCGGCTGCTCTTATTACGCCTTTGATATAGACGAAGCCGTAAAGCATTTCATTGCCGAGAACAAGGAAAACATCGGGAAAATCGTTTGTTTCGGAACATCAGCTATGATGAAATCCATGAAAAAGCCCGTTTCCAAGGTGGCGAACAAGGTGGGCGTCGCTGTAGCAGATGAGGAATTTCATTGCAAAGGACAGTTTGGTAAAATCCATAAAAACAGACCAAATGCAGAAGACCTTGAAAAAATTTCCGCATTTGCAAAAAACATAATTGCAGAATAAGGAGAAAAGATGACCGATACTACAAAATACGAGGCGCTGAAGCTTGAAAATCAACTGTGCTTCCCATTATATGCCGCTTCCCGTGAGGTTATCAAAAAATACAGACCGTATCTTGATGAGCTTCGGCTTACTTACACTCAATATATTGCGATGATGGTCTTTTGGGAGGAAAAAAAAATCAGCGTCAAGGCTCTCGGCAAAAAGCTGTTTTTGGATTCCGGAACACTGACCCCCGTCCTGAAAAGTCTTGAATCCAAGGGATATGTTATCCGCTCCCGTTCAAAAGAGGATGAGCGTGTGTTGGATGTCGAGATTACCGAAAAGGGCGAAGCATTGAAGGAACTGGCGGTTTGCGTCCCGCAAAGCGTTGCCGGCTGTGTAAAGCTTGATGCCGATGAAGCAGTACAGTTATATCAACTGCTTTACAAATTGCTTGGGACTTTAAAAGACGGATAACCTTCTAAAGCGTATGGACTTTGAGTCCATACGCTTTTTACATACTTGACAAAGCCACTCTCCCATGTTTTAATATAGCAAAATAATATGTATAACTGCCACCGGGTAGTGAAATGCTTCGGCATTCGTCGCGCATCGTAGGTCTTTGAAGATGTGCTGCGAGTGCTTTATTTTTGGAGGAATTTATGAAAATATTTAAGAATATCGTCAGTTATTTTTCAAGAACCGAGCTGGTACTCTGGAGCGCTTCTGTCATTCTGATTGCCGTTTCCTTCTGTTTATTTGACAGGGCGAATTACCTGTCGCTCGCGGCGTCCCTGACAGGCGCCACGTCCCTTATTTTCAACGCGAAGGGAAATCCATTCGGACAGCTTTTAATGGTGGTTTTCAGCATTCTGTACGGCATAATTTCATATACCTTCCGATATTACGGGGAAATGATCACATACCTCGGAATGACCGCGCCGATGGCGGTCTTTTCGCTTATTTCGTGGCTGCGCAATCCCTATAACGGCAACAAAGCCGAGGTAGAGGTAAACAGCCTTAAGGGCCCGGAAACCGCCTTTATGCTCATACTCACCGCCGCCGTCACTGCTGTTTTTTATTTTATCCTGAAAAAAGCCGGCACCGCCAATCTTTTTCCCGGCACGCTTTCTGTGACGACAAGCTTTATCGCGGCTTACCTGACCTTCCGGCGAAGCGCGTACTACGCTCTCGCTTACGCGCTGAACGATATTGTCCTTATTATCCTATGGACATTGGCGGCCTTAACGGATATTTCGTATCTTTCGGTTATCATCTGCTTTGTCATGTTCCTTGCCAACGATATTTACGGATATATAAGCTGGTCAAGGATGCAGAAAAGACAGCGCCAAAAATAAACGGTATGCCCGACTCCTTTGAATCGGGCATAAAAAACGGGAAGCCCGCGTTACCGTAGCTTCCCGTTTGAATTTTTATGCTATTCCTGAGGCATCTCAGACAGTTCGGCCTGCTCTACAATTATCTTATTAGACCAGAAGCCCGGCTTGATATGTGCCTTTGCGCATATAAGGTCTCCCGGAGTAACCATAACCTGAAGGTCCTGACATTTTCTTGTCATTCCGCAGGTCATATGTATTGTATGTGCTCCGGCGCTTACGGGAACGCGGATGCTCTGCTTATTGGCAACATGACCCATCGGCTGTCCGTCAATATACAGACCGTATCCTACCGCAACACCTATGGGCGAACCCATTCTGTAAATCTGCAGCATTCCTTCTCCGCTTGCGGAAATTGGGGCACTGCATTTGCTGCAAGGGCAGTCTCCGTCAACATCAAGTACCGTACCGCAGTTAGCGCATTTAACTCTGATTTTCATGTTATCTGAATCCTTTCATAAAATATTGATTTTATAGGTAACATAATATCAGATTCCGACGGATTATTCAAGCCAAATAAGCATTATGTCCGAATTTTTTTATCCGCCGCGCTGCTCTAGCAGTCCTCACCGTCGTTTTCCTCCGTCACCTCACGGAAATCCGCCGAATCCTCGTCGTCAGTCTGCGTGGGCGCCGCCTCGCTTCCCGCCTTGGTCACACCCTCAAGGATATTCTTAAGGTCGATTCCGGTAGAGCCCTTAAGCCCCTCGGTTACCTGTGAAACCGTCGTCATAATATCCTGCACAAGCCTTGCGGAATTTCCGTCGCCGTACATTACGATGCTGTCCACGTTCGCAAGAGGAGTCGCAGCGTTCTTTACTACCTCGGGCAGCGCGTTGAAATACATTTCCTTTATGGAAGCGTCCGTCATCTTTGCCTGGGCAAGCGCCTTCTTCTCGATACCTTCCGCCTCGGCAACCGCCTTTGCCTTGATTGCCTCCGCCTCGGCAATACCCTTGGCACGGATACCTGCAGCCTCCTGCTCCTTTGCGTATTTCTCAGCCTCGGCTTTGGCCTTTAACGCCTCAGCCTCCTGCTGCATCTCGTATTTCTTCGCTTCGGCGTCCTTCTGACGCTCGTAAAGCTCGGCGTCGGCTCTCTGCTGTCTTGCGAACTTCTCAGCCTCAGCCTTTTTCTTGACCTCCGCTTCAAGCCTTTGCTCCGTAATCCTTACGTCGCGTTCTTTAAGCTCGATTTCCTTCTCCTGCCTTGCAAGGTTTGCGTCGGCAGTCGTAATCTCGATGGTCTTTCTCTGTTCCTCCTCCTGAATCTTATATGCGGCGTCCGCTGTCGCCTTCTTTATGTCGGATTCCTTTTTAAGCTCTGCCTTCTTGATTGCAAGCTCGTTCTGACGCTCGGCAATCTCTGTTTCGGAAATAACCTCCGCGTCGTTTGCCTCCTTCTTCGCAACGGCCTTTGCCTTTGCAATCTCTTTCTCAGCCTCAGCCCTTGAAATAGCGGCGTCCTTCTGAATCTTAACGATATTGTCAACACCGAGGTTTTCAATAACGCCCGAATCGTCCACGAAATTCTGCACGTTGAAGGATACTATGTCAAGTCCCATAGCCCCGAGGTCAGGCTCCGCGTTCTGTTTAACAAGGTCCGCGAATTTCTGTCTGTCGGAAACCATCTCCTGAAGCTGCATCTTGCCCACGATTTCACGCATATTTCCTTCAAGAACCTCTCTTGCCACCTTCGCTATGTACTCGACGGGCTTGTTAAGGAAATTCTGCGCCGCAAGGCTCAGTCTTTCGCTCTGGTCGCTGATTTTTACGTTGACCGCCGCGTCCACGTTGATATTGATGTAATCCGCCGTCGGAACCGCGCTTGAGGTTTTCACGTCAATAGGAATAAGCTGTAAATTAAGCGCGTCCTTTTTTTCAAAAAACGGAATTTTTATTCCCGCTTTACCTATAAGCACCTTGGGACGTTTTCTGAGTCCCGAAATTATAAATGCGGTATCGGGCGACGCCTTTACGTAACCCGACGCAAGGATGATGATAAAAAGAAGCACCGCCGCTCCCACGGCAATCGGAATAATGTATTGTTCCATAATATCTACCTCCTGAAAGAATGATGATTGAAAGTTTCTCTCCCAATCTGTTTGTTTGATGAGTTAAGTATATAATATACTACCGCCCTAATCAAGGGCTGTATGTCCGAATTAACCACCTCTATTTTGCTGCGGCAACAAAATAATTTACAAATTTACGGGCAGATAGTAAAATGATAAAAGACACATTTATAATCCGGAGGAATCGCGCTGTTATGGGAAGAAAATCCGTAAGAGAAAACAAAAACATATATCAGACAAGCCGTGAAAACATGGAATTCACAAGGGAAGAGGCGGGCGCGCTCATGCCCTATGTTTCTGCCGACCGCATAGAAAAAATCGAGAGCGGCAAATCCCTGCCCCACCCCGATGAAATCCTCGCAATGTCGGAATGCTACCGCACTCCAGAGCTTTGCAATTACTATTGCTCGCACGAATGCCCAATCGGCCAGATATACGTCCCCGAGGTCAGGCTTAAGGATTTGTCCCAGATTACACTTGAGGTCATTGCCTCTCTTAATACCCTTGAAAAGGAAAAGAACCGCCTCATCGAGATTACCGTGGACGGCAAAATAAGTGAGGATGAGCTTTCCGATTTCAGGGCCATACAAAAAAAGCTCGCGCAAATCTCCGACTCCGTCTCGTCGCTTCAGCTTTGGGTAAATAAAGCAATAATAGAGGGCAAGATTCCGGAAAAGGAATAATTACGATATTTTTGTATTTGCAACCGACAAAATATTATAGTAAAATATTTTTTAACATGATTTGATTGGAGTATCATATGCTTAATATAGGCTTTATCGGTCTGGGGCTTATCGGCGGTTCGATAGCCAAGTCCCTCAAAAAATCCGATTCCAGTATTTATATAACGGCATACAACCGAAGCCCGAAGCCGTTGGAGGACGCATCGGCTGACGGAGTAATCGACAGGGCAGCCCACGAGGTGGACAGCGCTTTTTCCGACTGCGACATTATTTTCCTCTGCACGCCCGTCGAACATAACTCAACATATCTTTCCCTTCTGAAAGGAATAATCAAAAAGGGCTGCATTATTACGGACGTAGGAAGCGTAAAGGGCTACATACACGATACAGTCAAATCGCTTGATATGGAGGACTGCTTCATAGGCGGACACCCGATGGCAGGCTCCGAGAAAACAGGATATTCCGCCTCTACCGACACGATGCTTGAGAACGCGTATTACGCGATAACACCCACCCCGCTTACGACCGAAGAAGCGCTTGACTTTTATGTCGGGCTTGTTAAAAAAACCGGGGCGGTTCCCGTTGTGGTCGAGCCGGACAAGCACGATTACGCAGTAGCCGGAATCAGCCATGTTCCGCACCTTATCGCGTCGGGGCTTGTGAACACGGTCAGTGAAAACGACACCGACGACTGCCTTATGAAAATGCTCGCCGCCGGAGGCTTTAAGGATATTACAAGAATTGCCTCCTCCTCGGCTGATATGTGGTCGCAGATATGCATGACCAACTCCGCACAGATTTCACTTCTGCTCGGAAAATACATCGATTACCTGACCAGTGTCAAGGCGTATGTGGACAGCCGCGACCGCGATTCCGTCGCCGAAATGTTCGTCCGCTCAAAGGAATACCGCGATTCGATAAATATCCGAAATTCCGGACCGCTGCCGCAGAGCCATACATTATACTGCGACATAGAGGACAAGGAGGGCGCGTTAAACGACATCACCGGACTGCTCTCCGCCCGCCGGATAAGCATCAAAAATATCGAAATCATACACAACAGGGAATACCGCGACGGCGTACTCCTTATTGATTTCTACGACAGAGGCAGCCTAGAGAGCGCGCTTAGCATACTCACCGAAAACGGTCACTCCGTTCACAAATAAAATTACGAGGTTTTAATATGGATTTTCATAAAATAAAAAAACTGCGCGGAACC